>QFOI01000085.1 GCA_003241175.1 Pseudopedobacter saltans | reverse complement strand
TGGATGAGTATCTGCGTCGTACGGTATTTTACACTGATCGGAACTTTACTATGGATGAGTTCAAACAGTATATGATGCAGTTGTCTCAACCTTTGCCTGAAATGATTGCGTTGTTTAAGCATTTGAAAGAGAAACACCATCTGAAATTGGCGGTTGTAAACAATGAAGGACGAGAGTTGAACGACTATAGAATCAATAAATTTGGGTTGGTCGATTTTATTGATTTTTTTATCTCCTCTTGCTTTGTCCATATTCGTAAGCCTGATACGGATATCTTCTCATTGGCGTTGGACGTTGCCCATGCCAAACCGGAAGAAGTTATATATATTGATGATCGTGCCATGTTTGTGCATGTCGCGCAGAGAATGGGATTAAATGGTATTGTTCACTCCAATATCAATGATACTAAAGCTCGGTTGACGTCTTATGGATTGGACTAATTTTTATAGTATTGGTTGACCTCTTTTTAAAATAGAATAATGAATAGTTTTGGTCGTTTTTTTCGTGTAAGTATTTTTGGAGAATCTCATGGAGAATCTGTGGGTGTTAGCATTGATGGTATCCCTGCTGGAATACCGTTGGTGTTGGATGATTTTCTTCCTGATATGGAAAGACGTAAAGGAGGAAAACAAAAAGCGACTACTCCACGTCAAGAGGCGGATATACCCATTTTTAAAAGTGGCATATTCAACGACTATACTACAGGGGTTCCTATAACTATATTGTTCGAAAATAATAATACGCGCTCTAGCGATTACGAAAAATTAAGAGAGGTTCCACGTCCCGGTCATGCAGATTTTGTTGCACATAAAAAATTTGGTGGTTTTGAAGACTATAGAGGCGGAGGTTCTTTTAGTGCTCGATTAACGGCTGGAATTGTAGCAGCTGGAGTCATCGCAAAAAAAATATTAGGCTCTTCTATTCAAATACATGCAGAAGTGACAGAAGTTGCTGGTGAAAAAGATATTGAGGCTGGTATAAACAAAGCGATAGAAGCGAAAGATAGTGTTGGTGGTGTTGTCGAATGTAAGGTGTCAGGTTTACCTATTGGACTTGGCGAGCCTTTTTGGGATAGTGTAGAATCTATGTTGGCTCATGCGGCATTTGCCATTCCGGCAGTGAAGGGAATTGAGTTTGGAAATGGATTTGCCTCCACTAAATTATTTGGAACAGAAAATAACGATGTTATTTTGAATGATGCTGGTGCAACTAAAACCAATAATGCCGGTGGTATAGTTGGAGGTATTACCAACGGTAATGAATTAGTTTATCGTATCGCTATAAAGCCAACCTCCTCCACGCCGAAGCAGCAACATACCTGGAATTGGGAAACAAAACAACTAGAAGACTTTTCGGTGAAAGGACGTCATGACCTTTGTGTTGCGTTGAGGGCTCCGGTAATATTGGAAGCGATGACCGCTATTGTATTGGCGGATTTGATGATACTAGAAGGTAGGATTCCAAGAATTTGGAGATGATAACTATAAGTATTGATTACGATTGAAAAAGCGTGACATCCAAGTGAATGTCACGCTTTTTGGTAGCATATATTCTTAAACTCTAATTTTCAATACTTGCCATGTCAATAACGAAACGGTATTTTATGTCACTATGCAAAACTCTTTCGTACGCGGTGTTTACATAGTCTATGGGTACTATTTCAACTTCCGGATGGATACTATGCTCAGCACAATAGTCAAGCATCTCTTGCGTCTCAGGAATTCCTCCAATACTAGAAGCCGTAAGTGCTCTGTTTCCTCCCATTAAAGATCTTCCAAATATCTCAAGTGGGGCAGGTGGTAAACCTACGCAAATATGAACACCATTCACTTTGAGCATATTGAGATATAGGTTGTAGTCATGAGGTGCAGATACCGTATCTATGATAAAATCAAAATAACTGGCTAATGCTTTTACTTGCTCAGGATCTTTGGTATTGCAAAATTTGTGTGCGCCTAACTTTTTGGCATCAGCTTCCTTGGACGGAGAGTGACTTATCATAGTAACTTCTGCTCCAAAAGAAACGCCAAATTTAACCGCCATGTGTCCTAAACCACCTAGTCCCAAAACACCTAATTTGTGGCCTTTACCAACTTTCCAACGACTCAGTGGAGAGTAGGTCGTAATTCCTGCACACAAAAGTGGTGCAGTCTTGGAGAGATCTAGTTTTTCGGATATATGCAAAACGAAAGCTTCGTCTGCCACGATTTGGTTAGAGTAGCCTCCATAAGTGACAGAACCGTCATGGTCTTTTGAATTGTATGTCCACACAGTTTTTCCTTTTTGGCAAAACTGCTCTTGTCCATTTTTGCAATTATCACATTCTCCACAAGAGCGAACCATACAACCAATACCTGCTAGGTCTCCTACTTTAAACTTTTTTACTTCTGAACCGATTTGTTCTATTCTTCCTACGATTTCGTGTCCGGGAACTATAGGGTATATAGCGGGACCCCATTCACTTTTTACTTGGTGGATATCGGAGTGGCAAATGCCGCTATAAAGGATTTTGATTAATACATCTTTAGGACCTGGATCTCTTCTTTCAAACTCCCATGGCGCTAATCCACTCGTCTCGTTCTGTGCTGCGTAGCCCTTCGTCGTAATCATGATTTTTAATTTAATGGTGAAATAATGAGAATATACTGCCAAGGTATTAGTTAAATAGTTTAGCAGCAACTTTATTGTCGTGTCCGTATATGTCTTTTCGGAAATTTAACTTTCCATTATTGTCTACCCAGGCTGTAAAATACACTAGAAAAACAGGAACCGAAGGTTTTACTGTTACCCAAGTTTCTTTTGGATTCTTATGCATTAATGAATCGATGGTTTCTGTTGAGTAGGTAGTGGAATCGTTACGCAATAAGAATTGTGCCATTCGCATAGGATCAGAAAGTCTGATACACCCATGACTCAAACTTCTATTGGAAGAAGTAAACAGATCATGATTGGGGGTGTCATGTAAATAGATGTCGTAGTCATTGGGAAATAAAAATTTTACGGATCCCAATGCATTGTCAGGACCGGGAAGTTGACGGACGTCTACTGGAACGCCACTTTTGTTTCTTCCGAATACCTGCATATTGTGGTTAACTAGATAATTGGGGTCTCTTTCAATACCTGGAACAATTTCATTTTTTATAATACTAGGTGGCACATTCCAATAAGGTGCAAAAACAACGTATTTCAAGTTGCCTGAAAAAATGACTGTACTATGAGCTGCAGATCCTACAATCACGCGCATATCAAAAATCTCTGAATTGTTCTCGTAGGTATGTAAACGAAACTCTGGAATATTGACCCATACATAGGTTTCTGGATTGGACGCAGGAAGCCATCTAGCCCTTTCTACATTGACTAGTATCTTACGAATCAAGGAATCTACCGGCGTATTGATTGATCTTACAAAAGCTGGCCCTATAACACCGTCATTTCCTAATCCCATTCTATTTTGGTAAGACTTAACAGCATCTTGCATGGTCTCATCAAAATAAGTAGTTCCGTCGTTATAGTCTAGATCGCCTAGTATTTCAAGTCTTTCTTTTATTTTACCAACAAATGCAATAGAATCACCTAGTTTCAATTTGTTGACAGGCATACGTAAACTATCCCATTCTGGGTTGTTTTTCTTTATTGCCAAATATTTTTGCAAATATTCATTTAGTTGTTTGAATGCGGGGTTGAGTAAAGTATTGAAGATCTCTTGGGAATTTTTGTTTTTAAGCGTCGAATCCAATAAAGAAGAAAGGTCGATTTTTTTTCTTGGAATAAACCACCCCAATTGTGTAGCATCAAGATCTGCACCATTAAACTGTTTCGTCGTATAGCGGAAAAACTGTCCTGTAAAATAAAGCTCGGCCAATATGTCTTCTTCTTTTATTTTCTTTTTGTCAAAGGTCTTGCCTCTATACGATTCGTATAGTTGTTCAAGTTTTGGATCGTAGAGACTACTATCGTTGTTTTGTGCAATACTCGCACTAACCAAGTTGATAAAATTTCCAGTTTGTTCTATCAATCCAGAACTGTCAAACCAAGCACACTCATAGTTTCTCGCTTTGTAAAAATCGATAAACTGCCTTTCGTAGCCTTTTAAGGAAGGGTTCGCCGCTAAGAAGGACTCGATTTTTGCACTATCTAAAAAGAGATTGTTGAACGACGAATTTTGCGTAATAGTTGTGTCGGCTTTTACGTCTTCTTTTTTGTTTTTGTTTTTACACGCAATAGCAACTATTGCAACGACTGCGGTTAACCACAGTAGATTTGAGATTTTTTTTCTCATATATTATTATTCTTTAGGGTTAGCAAGACCGCACCTGTTATACCTGCGGTTTCTGTTCTGAGTCGATTTGTTCCAAGTCCTACAGGAGAAAATCCTTTTTGTTCTGCTAAAGATATTTCATTTGTTGAAAAATCGCCCTCAGGGCCTATCAATAGTTGGACTTCATTCTGTATGTTGATTTGAGACAATTCTGTTTTGGGTGTTTGTTCGCAATGAGCGATTAATTTTTGTTGGTAGGTGGATTCCTCGATAACTCGATGGTAAGGTATCGGTTCGTGTAAGGTTGGGATAAAACTTTGTTGACTTTGAATCATTGCTGCTGCCAATACCGCTGTCGCACGATCCTGCCTAAAATGATTTTTTTCCGTATGTTCTGTCATCATGGGAATGATTTCTGTAATGCCTAGTTCCGTAGCTTTTTCCAAAAACCAGTCCAATCTGGTATTGTTTTTTAATAAACCAATACCAATGCAAGTTTTTCGTGTGGAACGTTCCTGTTGTTGTATCGTATCCAGTTTGACTTGTGCTTTTGTTTTGTGTGGTGCAGTCAATGTGACTGTTGCCAACAAACCATTTCCGTTCGTCAGAAGAAGTTGGCTTCCCATCTGCATACGTAGTACCTGCACACAATGTTTGCTAGTGCTTTCAGAAAGGGTATAAAAAGTGTCGTCCGCCTGCAATAATGGTTCAAAAAAATATGGTAACTGCATATATAGCTAAAAATATTCCGTTGCGAAGATATTTCAGTTTCTGCAAATAGAAATATGACATAATGTACTTGATAAATGTGAATTGTTGCTTTGGCATTTTAATTGGACAATAGGGGATAAGTGTTTTTTGATATAATCACGTTGAATATAGTGTGACATTTTGTCGCAAGTAAAAGATATATATGTATAAAAAGAAGTTTTTCGATGCATCAGATGGCGAACATGAATTTTTGCCAATCATTCCAATCAATGAAAATGATGCGGACAACGATAAAGATTTGGTTATTCCTGATAATATTGGCATTCTTCCTTTGCGCAATACAGTATTGTTTCCTGGAGTTGTCATTCCGATAACAGTAGGTCGTGACAAGAGTATTGAAGCTGTTAATGAAGCTAATAAAGGAGACAAATTGATTGGCGTTATCGCACAGAAATCTATGAATGTGGAAGAGCCTTCCCCAGAGGATCTTTGTGCGATAGGAACTGTAGCGAAAATTGTCAAACTTATAAAAATGCCTGATGGTGGCACTACGGTAATCATCCAAGGTAAACGTCGTTTTTCCCTTGAAAGAATAACACAGGAAAATCCATTTTTTAAAGCTGATATCAAAGTTCTGGAAGATGATATCGTTCCTCAGACCGAACAATTCGATGCCTTGATGGGTAGCATCAAAGAGAGTGCTGGACAGATCATACAGATGACTCCCAATATGCCACAAGAGGCCTCTTTGATATTAAAAAATATAGAAAATCCTAGTTTTCTTATCAACTTCGTAAGTAGTAATCTCAACAATGAATTGGGTG
The DNA here is from genome assembly GCA_003241175.1 of Pseudopedobacter saltans. Taxonomy (GTDB): domain Bacteria; phylum Bacteroidota; class Bacteroidia; order Chitinophagales; family Chitinophagaceae; genus Rhizosphaericola. Next base: position 5,174 of record QFOI01000085.1, on the reverse strand, counting down.
AAAAGCAAGCGATGCTGGAAGAAGGCAATTTACAGATACGTGCGGAGGCTCTAATTGCTTTATTGCAAAAAGAATTGCAGTTTGTAGAACTAAAAAATAAAGTAACCAACAAAGCTCGTATTGAAATAGACAAGCAGCAAAAAGAATATTTCTTACAGCAACAACTTAAAAGTATCAAAGAAGAATTGGAAGGCGGTGATTCTAATTCTAAAGAAATAAAAAACCTTCGCAAAAAAGCAGAGGAAAAAAAATGGCCAGCAGCCGCTAAAGAAATGTTTGATGCGGATGTGGAAAAATTGGAAAGAATGAATCCTTCCACGCCAGATTATTCTGTGACATACAACCATATCGAGCTATTGCTTGATCTGCCTTGGGATGAGGTAACGGAAGATAACTATGATTTGACCAATGCACAAAAGGTTTTGGATAAAGACCATTTTGGTATGAAAAAAATCAAGGAAAGAATATTGGAATACCTAGCTGTATTGAAACTAAAAGGAGATCTTAAAAGCCCAATACTATGCTTTGTGGGACCTCCGGGTATCGGTAAAACCTCACTAGGCAAAAGCATCGCTCGCGCTATTGGACGTAAATACACACGTCTTAGTTTGGGTGGTGTTCATGACGAAAGCGAAATCCGCGGACACCGTAAAACCTATATTGGTGCGATGCCGGGACGTATTTTACAAAATTTATCCAAGGTAAAAAGTTCCAATCCGGTCATGATATTGGATGAGATAGATAAACTAGGTAGCGACTATAAAGGAGATCCTTCTTCCGCTATGTTGGAGGTTTTGGATCCGGAACAAAACAGTACTTTTTACGACAACTATTTGGAGTTGGAATATGACTTGAGTAAGGTTTTGTTTATAGCTACGGCTAATAGTTTAAAGGATATACAGCCTGCTTTACGTGATCGTTTGGAAATTATTGATCTGAGTGGTTATGCCATTGAAGAGAAAATCATGATAGCCAAAAAATTCCTTTTACCAAAAGAAAAAGAAGCACATGGTTTGAAAAAAGTGACTATCAAAGTTTCTGATAAGGTTTTGGAAAAATTAATTCAGAACTATACACGAGAAAGCGGCGTTCGTGAACTGGATCGCCAATTAGCATCACTAATGCGTAAAGTTGCTAAAGACTATGCAATTTTAGGTGAAGTGAAACCAACCATAACAGAAGAAGATTTAGAAACTTTGTTGGGGCCGGCTATTTATAGTAACGACTTGTATAATGAGGTGCATATGCCTGGTGTTGCGGTTGGATTAGCTTGGACTTATGTAGGTGGTGATATTTTGTTCATAGAATCATTGTTGAGTGAAGGTAAAGGTGAATTGAAACTAACTGGCAATCTTGGTGACGTGATGAAAGAAAGTGCTATTACTGCACTATCCTATCTAAAAGGTCATGCCAAAGAGATTGGTATCGATCCAAAAGAATTCGAAACTAAAAACATTCATATTCACGTGCCGGAAGGAGCCACACCAAAAGATGGACCAAGTGCGGGTATTACTATGTTAAGTGCCTTGACGTCTGCCTTTACAGGAAGAGCGGTTCGTCCTTATTTAGCAATGACGGGTGAAATTACTTTGCGTGGTCAGGTTTTACCTGTTGGTGGAATCAAGGAAAAAATCCTTGCTGCAAAAAGAGCTGGTTTGAAAGAAATTATCCTTTGTGAAAAAAACCAAAAAGACATCAACGAAATCGAAAAAGACTATATAAAAGGATTGAAATTCCATTTCGTCAAAACGATGAATGAAGTTTTGGATATTGCCTTGGAAAAAAAGAAGAAGTAGTTTTGATATAATGCGACTATAATAGCCGTCCAATATGGGACGGCTATTGTTATTTGTGAATATTAAAATCATATCTTTATTTTCATATATTTAAATCATGAGAAAACTATTAGCACAAAAGTTTATATACTTATTTGTATTTTAATAATATTTATTATTTTATTTTTTATCTATTTGTTTCAACAACCTAGTTTTTTAGCATGGACGAATTTTACAACAGATTCTGCTGGAAAAATTAGTGGGACGTTAAATAATTTTCTTTCTCCATTTGTTGGGTTGGTTTCTATTCTGTTTGTTTACTTGGCATTTACAAGTCAGCAAATTGCAAATCAATATGCTAAAGAATCTTCAGAAATACAATTCATAATGTCTTTGTTTGACCAAATGAATAAGTCTTTTGAAAATTGTCATTCGAATCAAACTAAGGGCAATGAGACTATTATTTTATCTGGCTACAACAGTTATTTCTCACAAATATCATCGATAATTAAAGTTCAGCAATCGTATCTTGTCTTCGGAACAATAAAGGAATGTAATCACTCCTTGCAAATGGCTTCATTATATCTCTCTACATTTCGAAGAATTGAAAATTCTCACATTAATAAAATCGACAAAAAACTCCTAAATGAACAGTTACAAGGTTATTATATGGTTTGGTTAGATGGCCCGTTTAAATGGATAGTAAGTTGGTTAGAAAATATCCTTCATTTAAAGATTTGAGAGCAGAAAGATTTATTGAAATGATTAAAGAAATTAATTCTTCTTTGGATAAATAGTGTGTCATATTCCTAGATATATGATATTTCAACAAATTATCCCAATTCCTCCACCCAACTCTTTACCAAATCCAATTGCTCCTCTCTTGTCATGTTAGAATTGTCCAATACACGTGCATCTTCAGCCTGTCTAAGAGGACTGACTTCTCGATGAGAATCGATATAGTCACGCTCTTCGAGGTTTTTTCTAACTTCTTCTTTGGTAATATTGGGATTGGTGACTTGCATTTCTTTGAAACGTCTTTCTATACGTACTGCTGGTGATGCCGTCATAAAAATTTTTAGTTCGGCATTGGGGAAAACTACTGTACCAATATCACGACCGTCCATCACTAAACCTTTTTCTTTTCCCATACGTTGCTGTTGTTCAACGGCGAGATGACGAACTTCTGCGATCGTGGCGAATGGACTCACCTGATTGCTAACACGCATTTCTCGAATCTCTTTTTCTACGTTTTCACCATTGAGAAATATGGCATTGACCCCTAATTCTTCATCATAGGCAAATGAAAGGTGGATATTGTCCACTTCAGACAGTATAGTTTCTTTTTGCGTCGCGTCTATTCCTTTTCTTATGAAATATAAGGTGATAGCTCTGTACATGGCACCTGTATCGATAAAGATGTAATTGAGGTCTTTAGCCAATTGTTTAGCCAACGTACTTTTGCCGCAAGATGAAAAGCCATCAATAGCAATAATGATTTTTTTCAAAAGATGGAGTGTTAAAAATCTACAATGCGTCAAAATTAATACATCCAATCATTTTAAGAAAACTTGCTTTAGGAGGATGGTATTCTATGTTTGAATAGTTTAGGTGTAATGCCCTCATGTTTTTTAAACAAACGAAAGAAATGGCTTAGATTGTTGAACCCCGAAGCGTAACAAACGTCTGTTATCGATGCGGAAGGGTCAAGGAGATTTTTTTTGGCTAGTTTGATTCTTTCTTTAGTGATAAGTTCAACTGGTGTGATGCCAAATTCTTTTTTGAAAGCCTTGAAAAAATTGGCCTTACTCATATAGGCAAGAGAGGATAGTTTGTCAATATCTATTTTCTCCGTAATGTTTTCCTTGATGAAATGTGTGACTGCGGAGAATTTACTGGAAATGTTTTTTTTCCCTAAAAGATATTCCGAAACCTTGTGTTGTGCTTGCGATTGCATTAACCGAACAATCAATTCCCTTAACGTCAACTCTGACAATACTGTTCTTGACAGCACATCTTGCTCTTGACCAAGTGATGCAAGTCGAGTCAGCGTTCCCAATATCTCTTTGGATGCATTGAAATGCAGCTTTTCTGTGTCAACCGCCCAGTCTTCTTCAACAGAGATCCTGGGAGACTGTTCATTGATGGATTCTATCGTGCTCTTTAATAACAAATCATCTATGACCAAAGCAATACATCTTGTTGGGTTACTTGCCGTTGCTTCCGGGAAATCGATCAGCATTTTTTGATGGGAGGGAACGATGGTCAATTCATCTGGGAAATATTCAAATGAATTGTACCCTTCCAGATGCATAATCTTTTTGCCTTGAATCATTGCAGTCAAGGCAAAACTGTTGAACTCCAAGGCAAAATCATTGGCCTGAGCTCGAGTTTCATAGATGCTGAGTTCTCCCTTTCCAAATTGCACAACATTCCTATCTTCTACGACTTCTTTTACAGTTCTTTCTGCACGAGTGGCTATATGTTTTGAGAGCACGGACATAAATTACCATTTTTATTTTGCACACGTAATTTAAGGTAAATTCGAAACATTCTTACCAAAAAAATAAATGAATTAACGATTTTTTACCAAAAACTAACGTGTGTTTGTATTTTGATATTATTGTACATAAAAACTAGACAATAGTATAGTAAAGCGGCAGAAAAAAATATCAATTTAGCCCAATCACTAACGATTTTTAAATCTAAGAATTATGGAAACAGCAGTTAAGAAAAGCGGTACATTGGTCGATAGACCTACGTTTAAGCCTCAGTACGAAAACTATATTGGTGGTGAATGGGTTGCTCCAGTGAAGGGTGCTTATTTCGAAAATACATCGCCGATTGACGGCTCTATTATTAGTAAAGTTCCTCGCTCATCCAAAGAAGATATTGAATTGGCATTGGATGCCGCTTACAAAGTGAAAAAACAATGGGCAAATACTTCCGTTACGGAAAGAAGCAACCTTTTGTTGAAAATCGCTGAGGTTGTTGAAAAAAACATTGAGAAATTAGCGGCGGTTGAAACAGTTGACAACGGTAAACCTATACGTGAAACTTTGAATGCGGATTTACCTTTGGTAGCAGATCATTTCCGTTATTTCGCGAGTGTGATCCGTGCGGAAGAAGGATCAGCAAACGAGTTGGATGCCAATACATTGTCTTTGATTATCCACGAACCATTAGGTGTAGTTGGTCAGATTATTCCTTGGAATTTCCCATTGTTGATGGCAGCATGGAAACTAGCGCCAGCGTTGGCTGCAGGTAACTGTGTTGTATTGAAACCAGCAGAACAAACACCAGTGAGTATTTTGGTTTTTGCTGAATTGATTGGTGAAGTTTTGCCAAAAGGTGTTTTGAATATTGTAAATGGTTTTGGTGCGGAAGTTGGAAAAGCTT
>QFOI01000614.1 GCA_003241175.1 Pseudopedobacter saltans | reverse complement strand
TGGTCAATTTTCATCAAAATGTTAATTAATGGTTATGTTCCAACTATTGGCTTTGAGTTATGTTATTCATTTCTAATATTGGAAAATCAAAAACAATAAAACATGAAACGAAAAGCAGTTGCCGTGTGGAACGGTACCATAAAGGATGGAAGTGGCAATCTTACTACAGACAGTAAAGTATTGGATGCAACCCAATATTCTTTCAAAAGTCGATTTGAAACGGGGACAGGAACCAATCCTGAAGAATTATTGGCAGCGGCACATGCGGGTTGCTTCACCATGAAATTGAGTGCCAATCTTACGGAAGCAGGTTATACGCCTGATGAATTGAAGACAGAATCTGCCATCGTATTTGAAAATGGTAAAATCGTTCGTTCTGAATTGACACTTACAGCTAAAGTGCCTAATCTTTCTGACGAGGAATTTCAGAAATTGGCAAAAGATGCAGAACTAAATTGTCCTGTCAGCCAGTCCTTTAGTTTTGAGGTACAGTTGGTAGATGCAAAACTTGTTTAATTTGCTCAACAATAAATGAAATTTTAGCCTGCGAGAGCAGGCTTTATTGTTTTTGTGATTTCGTAAAGAGAACTTGGTCTAACTTTAAAGCTCTTTAACAGACAAATTATGAAGTATTTCTTTCGTTGTATTTTAATGGGCTTTTTTTCTGCAGTATTGGGAAACGTTTATGCACAAGAAGACAAAGTAAAACCGATTGGCATTAATTTAGAAGGTTACGAATACGCTTATCCAGTTCATTATATTACGTTGCAGATACAAGGTGAAACGCTGAAAGAAGCGTATATGGACATCCAGCCGACAACGCCTAATGGGAAGTCTGTATTGCTGCTACATGGTAAAAATTTCAATGCCAATTATTGGAAAGATGTGGCCAAAGACTTGTCCAATAAAGGTTTTCGCGTTATTGCAGTAGATCAAATCGGATTTGGAAAATCATCCAAACCAGCGCATATTCAATTCAGTTTTCCTTTGTTGGCAAATAATACGGTTGCGATCATGGATAGTTTGGGTATCCAGAAATTTGACGTAATCGGTCATTCGATGGGTGGTATGTTAGCAACTAGATTGACATTGCTTTATCCGGAACGTGTTGAAAAATTGATTTTGGAAGATCCTATTGGCTTAGAAGATTGGCGTAAATACGAAAAATATTTACCTATTGAGGGTTGGTATCAACGCGAACTGGCGCAAAACTATAAAAGTATCCGAGCCTATCAAGAAGAGTTTTATTTTGACCACAAATGGAAACCGGAATATGACGAGCCTGTCAATATACAAGCTGGTACGACCTTGAGTATTGATTATCCTCGGTTGGCTTGGGTATCGGCGCAATTGTATGACATGATTATCCAACAGCCTGTTTGTTATGAGTTTGGGGACATTAAAGTTCCTACTTTATTGATTATTGGTTTAAGTGATCGTACGGCCGTGGGAAGTCCTTTGGCTTATCCTGAATATAAAGGCAAACTAGGAAATTATCCAGAATTGGGAAAGAAGACGCATGCACTTATCAAAGGTTCCGAACTAGTTGAGTTACCTGGTATTGGACATGTGCCGCACATGCAAGACTATCAAGGATTTATAAAACCGACGTTGATGTTTTTGGAGAAGTAGTTTGTTGTTGATGATAACACCAACAATGGCGTTGAACTTTTGATTTGTTT
>QFOI01000613.1 GCA_003241175.1 Pseudopedobacter saltans | reverse complement strand
ACTTAATCAAGCGTTTTCAAAACTGAAGTACAGAAATGCTTACATTGTTCTACCACCTGATATAGAAACTTTAGGAGAACTAAATAGATCTGTTGAATACTATCCTAAGGATTTCAAAGCCTTGGTTGAAAAATTCAACAAGGCTTATTCTGAGTTGCCAACGTTAATTAACAATACCAAATCTTTAAATGACTCGGAAAAGGAGGTGTTGATGAAAGAGATTTTCTATTAATAGTTTCAATGCCCCATTATTCCGGATTAAAAACATATTTTAAAATGAGACAATATAACTGTTTCTTACTGGTCGTCTTATGCTCTTTACTATATAGTTGTGGTAAAGATGAACCTGAAATGAATACCCAAAAGAGTGATTCTACAGCGCTTGCATATCTACAGGCTGATTTCAAAAATCCCATTTGTGTTAGAAGCGGTGATCCTTGGATTGTTCAGAAAGACGGATATTATTACTATACGTATACACAAGGTTCGAAGCTTGTTTTGTATAAGACAAAGTTTATTACTCAGTTGGATAAAATCGTTTTGATCAATTCAACCATATGGACTCCTCCTGCTGGGGAAATGTATTCACAGAATGTATGGGCTCCAGAGTTGCATGAACTTAACGGTAAATGGTATATGTATTTTGCGGCCGACAACGGGCAAAACAAAAACCACAGAATGTACGTAATTGAGAATACAAATGCGGACCCCACAACCCATGATTGGACATTAAAGGGGAAAGTGAGTGATGTTACCAACAACTGGGCAATTGACGGAACAATATTGGATTATAACGGTCAATTGTATATGGTCTGGTCGGGTTGGGAGTCCGAAACCAATAACAGCAAACAAAATATCTATATTGCAAAATTGAAAGATCCATGGACTATTGATGGAGACAGAGTCAAACTGAGTTCTCCAGACTATAGTTGGGAATTGCATGGTCAACCGGTGAATGAAGGGCCCGCAGTACTAAAAAGTCCAGACAATAAATATTTTATAACTTATTCTGCCAGTTTTTATGGTTCGGACGACTACGCTCTTGGTATGCTGAGTGTGAAGCCGAATGGAGACCCCATGAATCCCAAGGACTGGACAAAAAGTGACCAGCCAGTTTTTAAAAGAAATGACCAAGGTGGTGTATATGGTCCTGGCCATAATGGCTTCTTTAAGTCTCCCGATGGAAAAGAAGATTGGATCGTTTATCACGCGCGTAGTCTTGTTGGAGGAAGTTCCAATAATGATCGAAATACAAGGATTCAAAAGTTTGCTTGGAACGCAGACGGTACTCCCAATTTTGGCACACCGGTTTCTATTTCACAGTATCTAAAACCACCTAGTTTTTAGCATCGGAAAGGCAGATGTTTTTTTGCAGTAAAAATGCTCGATGAAAGCTGAAGACATTTTATAAAATCTTAAACACTTAGCGTTAATGAAAAAAGTTTTTTTTGCAATATTCAACAAGAGATTCATTAATACGTCCATAGCTTTACTAGGTTTCGTGTTTTCCTACCATACAGCTAATGCGCAGCAGGAAGTAAGCATAGAAACTATTGCCCATCGTGTCGCTGACAATATCATCCAAAATACGACTTATTGCTTTATTGACAGAAAAACAAAAAACATATTCAAATCAACAGCAGAAATACCAGCAGGAACCCCTGTTAAAGTAAAATCCGTCTATAAC
>QFOI01000612.1 GCA_003241175.1 Pseudopedobacter saltans | reverse complement strand
ATTAATTTTTCTCTTATTAATGGTGTCGGATCTTGCTTATATGACCAAAAAGTGAACGCTGAACAGATCATTTTAGCCTTGGAATTCTACAAAAATATGGGCGATTACTGATCTTGTTATTCAATGGATACTATTTTTATTTGATTGAAAATAAATATTTTACATTAATAAATGGCAGTCTGTAGCAACTTAGTGAATCTGGTTTCAGGAATTTTGGCAAAGAATTTGAAAGTATCCCATTCGTAAAACAAAATTTAAAATTTGAAATTATGAAAAAGTTATTTTTATTTATTGGTATTGCGTTCTCTTCTGTTTCTGTTTGGGCACAGCAATCACATAAAGAAGGCATTTTGCAAACATCTATGCAATTGCTTTCAAAATATATTGATACGAGCGCGCATGAGCCAAAATTGCGTTGGTCCTACGATATGGGCGTCGTATTAGAAGGCGCCGCAGCTATGTGGAAATCAAGTGCCAATGGAGACTATTTTAGATTTATTCAAAATAGTATTGATCCCTATATTGATCCTATTGGAAATTTAAAAACCTATAAAGTTGCAGACTATAATATTGACAATATCAAAAATGGTCGCGCTCTTTTGCTTTTGTATAAAGTCACTTTACAAAAAAAATATCTCACAGCGGCAACTGAACTATGGGAACAACTAAAACAGCAACCAAGAACTGTTAGTGGAGGATTTTGGCATAAAAATATTTACCCGAATCAAATATGGTTAGACGGTTTGTACATGGCGCAACCTTTTTATACGGAATATGCAGCGATGGCAAACAAAGATTCTGTTTTTGATGATGTTGCCAATCAATTTATTTACATAGCGGAGAAAACTACAGATCCCAAAACTGGCTTGATGTATCACGGTTTGGATGAAGCGAAAATCGAAAAATGGGCAAATCCTAAAACAGGTCTTTCTCCCCATTTTTGGGCAAGAGCGATGGGCTGGTATATGATGGCATTGGTCGATGTATTGGACTATTTACCTGAAGATAATTCGAAACGTCCACAACTATTGAAAATATTGAATGATTGTGCTGTATCTATAGTAAAGGTTCAAAGTAAAAAAAATAGTTTGTGGTATGACATTTTGGATTTAGAAAACAAATCTGGTAACTATCCAGAAGCCTCCGCCTCAAGTATGTTTGTTTATGCATTGGCTAAAGGAGTACGCAAACAATACCTTCCAAGTGATTATCTAAAATCAGCTAGAAAGGGATTTTCAGCTATTGAAAAAGAATTTATTGAGATCAAGGATGGACAAACCAATCTGAATAGCACAGTTTCAGTTTCTGGTCTTGGAGGAAAAAAGTATCGTGATGGTAGTTTTGAATACTATATTAGTGAGAAAGTCGTAACTAATGATCTAAAAGGAATTGGCGCATATTTGTTAGCGGCAGATGAAATTGACAAATCCTACACTATAAAACCAATCAAGCAAACCGTATTATTGGATAATTTTTTCAATAACGAATATACCAAATATCCATTTGGACTACAGCCTTTCCATTATTTGTGGTCAGAAGAAGACAACAACGGGTTTTCCTTCTGGGGCAATATTTGGAAGGATAATGGTTATCGTTTGAATACTTTAAAAACAGAACCAACGGCTTCTGATTTATCCAAAACAAATGTTTATATTATAGTTGATCCAGACAATGCAAAAGAGACAAA
>QFOI01000084.1 GCA_003241175.1 Pseudopedobacter saltans | reverse complement strand
CCACGTATTCTGGCTTTAATCTCCGCTCTATCCACTTATAATAAATGTCTCCAATAAAATCTTTTAACCGTTCTTTCAGTTCACTCATAATGTCTCGGTATGGTTGTTTATATTAGGATTTTCTGCCTAAATATTTGTTCTTTAAGTTAATAATCATATCTGCTAACATTTTTTTTTCTTGTTTTTCTAAGGAGAAAAAGTAAACGGAAACCGCAAATAACAAAAAGGATATTGCAATAGTGACCAACCATCTCCACTGAAAATCCATTAAACGAGTACAGATCCAGCAGGCCAATGCACTTACCAAAGTTGGAACCAATTGCCTTAAAAAAACTTTCTGGCAATATTCCCCAATAGACATGTTTCCAAGCTTTCGGACGAAAAATATCCTAAAAACACACGCTACTGCTTCTATTATAACAAAAACAAGAATTGCCCAATAGGAAGGGAATCCTATCGACAACAATAAATATGCCACTGGCAAATTCAATATAAGCAAACTTCCCATTACGATCTGGTAGACCTTAATCTTTCCGATTGCCTGCACTGCGGATTGCAATCCTACGGTTTCCTGATTTATCAGAATAGCCAATATAGTCAAACTACAAAATATTTCTGTATTGGGCGGTACTTCCTTTAACCACAGATGTAGGATTGCGGGCAATTCAAATAGTATTGGAATACTAAATCCAGCCATGATCAAAGTGCCGAATTTACTCGCAAGCATGGACAATGTCAACATCCTTCTACGATCACCCAGACCTTCGGAGCGCATAATCTGAGGATTGACAGCCACCAAAAGACTTTCCGAAAAATAGTTCAACTGCGTTCCTATCTGATTGGAAATACCGTAAGCTGCGTTGGCAACAGTACCAAAAAAACGATTCAAGATAAGCGCTAAACCTTGAAATCTGCCTAAAGAACACACCACCCCGAAAAGATTCCAACTAGCAAATGATGTCAACTCTTTGATCAAAGGTTTGTCTATACGAAAAAGTCCTTTGAGCGTGCATTCTGGATATTTTTTGAAACAATAGATGGCAAATAGAAAACATTTTATGACGAGATTAGCAGCCATCAGTAGACCATACACAACGAGTTTGTCTCCATGTGTGTAAAAAAGGTAATAAGCAATGGCCAATCTTGAAAAAGATTCCAACAAGTTCACAATGGCACTCCACAATTGATTTTCATAGGCTGTTAGAAGTCCCGTAAACGGAACACTTACTATATTGAAGAAAAAAGCAATGGCTGTTCCAACATAAATGAGTTTGGCGGCATGCATTCTGCCGGGTTGAATATTCAAAAAACCATGGAACATGAAATAGCCAATTACCAAAATCATCAACACGATCAACGCCCCAATCATCGTATGCAGAAACAAGCTATTGGTAAAAACTTTCCTCGACAGTTGCAAATCTCCAAGACCGTGATAATAGGAAAGAAATCTTTGCGTGCTTGAGCTTAGCGCGGCATTCAAAAAAGCAAGCATCAATATCAAACCAGAAATCAAACTAAATACACCAAAATCTGAATTACCCAAGGCCTGCAAGACCACTCTTGTTGAAAACAAAGAAATCAAAGTCGACAATACCAACCTTGTGAATAAAATACCGGTATTTAAAACAATTTTTTGGGAATCCTTTTTGGAATCAGACATGAATATTTAGTTTTCAAAAATGATGCAAAAAATGCCTTTGTCTACACTTTTTAACTTTATAGCTGCCAATGTTCTGCGATCTTTTGGGCTACGGCCATTCCATCCATCGCCGCGCTTATGATACCGCCTGCATATCCCGCGCCCTCTCCACATGGATAAAGATTTTTTATTTGTGGATGCCTAAGACTTTCTCGATCACGTGGTATACGCACCGGTGAAGAGGTCCTACTTTCTGTAGCTACAATGATAGCTTCGTTAGTTAGATATCCGGGCATAGATTTATTGAATGCCTTAAAACCTTCTTTTAAACCATTACTTGCATAAAATGGCAAAACATTTTGTAAATCAGTTGATTGAGTACCAGGAATATAGCTGCAAATAGGTAAGTCAGAAGACATTTTACTTTTAACAAAATCATTCAAACGTTGAGCAGGCGCAACCATTTTGCCTCCTCCAGCTACAAAACAAGCCTTCTCTATTTCTTCCTGAAAATACATCAAGAGCAATGGATGATGTTCCCAATCGTTTTGCCTATCAAAACTTTTGTTTAAACGGAAAAAATCGATAGCATCCTGTATTTCAGTTTGTACAACCATGCCACTATTGGCATAGGGATTATTTCTTTTACTTGGACTCCATCCATTAACAACAAGTTCTCCAGGACTCGTCGCAGCGGGAGCAATAATACCTCCAGGACACATACAAAAACTAAAAACACCTTTCCCGTCAACTTGCTGAACCAAACTGTAAGAAGCCGGAGGAAGTATTTCTAGATTTCCAGGGTTAGACTTATGACGACAATATTGGATCTCGTTGATTAATTCCTGCGGATGCTCTACCCTTACACCCAATGCAAAAGGCTTGGCTTCAATCAAAATATTTTTGCGATAAAGCAATTCGAATATATCACGGGCCGAATGCCCTGTAGCCAAAATCAGTGCCTCAACAGGAATTTTATTTCCATTATCAATAACAACTTCTTGTATTTCATCATTTTGAATAACGAAATCAATAACCTTACTTTCAAATAAAAATTCTCCACCAGCTTCTACAATAGCCTCTCTCATCGCAGTAATAATATGTGGCAATTTATTCGTTCCAATATGCGGATGTGCTTCATACAGCACATTTTCCTCTGCCCCGTATTGGTAAAAAATATTCAAAGCCTTATCAATACTTCCACGCTTGTTGCTTCTTGTGTACAATTTCCCGTCACTGTAAGTACCGGCACCACCTTCTCCGAAACAATAGTTACTTTCCGGATTAACAATGCCATCCTTATTTAATTGAGCTAGATCACGTCGACGATCACGCACATTTTTCCCACGTTCCAATACAATGGGACGAATTCCATAGGAAATCAACTCCAAAGCCGCATAAAGACCAGCAGGTCCAGCACCTACGACAATTACGCTTCGATTAGCTTGCGAAACATCTTTTAAGGCAAGAGATTCCTTATTTCGCAAAGCAAAAGGCTCTTCCACGAAAACAAGTACGGTAAGATTAAACCATATCTGCCGGCTACGGGCGTCCATAGATTTTTTCAAAATGCGGAAACCAGTAATTTTTTGTACATCAATACCTGCTTCTTCAGCAATACGTTGTTTTACCAACTGGTCGCTCAGTACTTCTTCTGGACTAAGTTTTAATACAGATTTTATTTGCATGCGTGGCAGCAAAAGTAAAATATTTTATTTTCGTGGGAAGATGAGAATCATAGAAGTCAATAATTCTGAAAAAGCAAAGGCATTTCTTGCTATAAATGTATCGTTGAACAAAAACAATCCTTATTACATTCAACCCCTAGATTCCGAAATTGAAGCTGTTTTTGATGCTCAAAAAAACAAACATTTCAAGTATGGAAAAATTATCCGCTGGATATTACAAGACGATAATAATCATACTATAGGAAGAATAGCTGCTTTTACATATTCCAAATACAAAAATTACGGAACGGATTTTCCGGTGGGCGGTGTGGGCTTCTTTGATTGTGTTGACAATCAAGAAGCAGCCAATATCCTTTTTGAAACTGCAAAAAATTGGTTGAAAGAACAAGGGATGGATGCGATGGATGGTCCCATCAATTTTGGCGATCGTGATAAATGGTGGGGATTGATGGTAGAAGGTTTTGACAATGAACCGTATTACGGTATGTCATTTAACCCATCTTACTACCACAAGCTTTTCGAAAACTATGGTTTTCAGAATTATTATAATCAATACTATTTTTACATGGGTATTGAGTACCAACTTCCAGAAAGGTTTAAAGAAAGACATGACCGTTTTGAGAATAAAAAAGAATATTCTGCTAAGCATTTAGATATAAATCAATTAGAAAAATTTGCTACAGATTTTTCTATTGTTTACAATGCAGCATGGGCGCAACACAACGAAAACAAAACCATTACATCCTCTGACGTGATGAAACTTTTCAAACAGTTAAAACCCATCATAGATCCAAAGATTATTTGGTTTGCCTACTTCAAGGATGAACCTATTGCCATGTGGATCAATATACCTGACATCAACCAGTACTTTAAACATTTCAAAGGGAAATTGGGGATTTGGCAAAAAATCCGGCTGCTCTATCTAAAAAAGACAAAAAAATGTCATCGTTTCACAGGTATTGCATTTGGAGTTGTACCCAAATACCAGGCTTTAGGCGTAGATTCTTTTATGATTTACGAAGGTGCCAAACTGATACAATCCGAATCACAATACAAACATTATGAAATGGGATGGACATCGGAATGGAATCCCAAAATGCTCAATATCTACCAAAGTCTTGGCAGTTACAAAAGCCGAACGATGGTTACTTACCGTTATATTTTCGACGGAAAACATCCATTTGAAAAACATCCAGAAATCCAATACACTAAATAAAACATTAGGAAAAAATGAGTAACGAAAGAAAACTTACTTCATCAAAAGTTATTGCTTTGATAGCTCACGACCACAAAAAGGCAGAACTCGTAGAATGGGCAACGCGTAACAAAGCAATGCTTGCTCCACATACTCTGTACGCAACAGGAACGACTGGAAAATTGATCGAGCAAGCATTGGGACAACCCGTTATTAAAATGTTGAGCGGACCGCTTGGCGGAGACCAAGAAATAGGAGCTTTTATCGCAACGGGGAAGATCGACGTCATGATATTTTTCTCTGATCCGATGGAAATGCAACCCCACGATAGCGACGTGAGAGCACTTGTACGGCTTGGTACAGCTTGGAATATTCCTATTGCCATGAATGAAGCGTCAGCAGACTTTATGATGACATCTCCGTATATGAATGGAGATTATACTATTGTTATTCCCGATTACAGTAGTTATCTAAAAAGAACCATTAAGGAAGATTAGATAGATTTTCATTTATTCCAAAAATTAAAGGCTTCTCTATGAGAAGCCTTTACAATATTAAGAGTCTTGAACTTTTTACTAGGAAACTGCTTTTTGAACTAATGCAGCCGCCTCACTAAGAAGAATGGCAGATTGAACTTTCAAACCACTATCATCAATCATTTTCTTACCTTCTTCTGCATTTGTTCCTTGAAGGCGAACGATAATAGGAATTTCGATATTGCCAATCTTGTTGTATGCCTCAATGATACCAGCTGCAACTCTGTCACAACGAACGATACCACCAAATACATTGATCAAAATAGCTTTTACATTGGGCTCTTTCAATAAGATATTGAAACCTGCTTCCACAGTTTCAGCATTGGCAGTACCACCGACATCAAGGAAGTTAGCAGGTTCACCACCACTCAATTTGATCATATCCATAGTCGCCATCGCCAATCCTGCTCCATTGACCATACAACCAACGTTACCGTCCAATTTTACGAAATTCAAACCGTAGTTTGTTGCTTCTACTTCAGTAGGATCTTCTTCACGGATATCACGAAGTTCCTCAATATCCAAATGGCGAACTAAAGAGTTGTCGTCAATATTGACTTTTGCATCAACAGCAACAATTTTGTCATCACTTGTTTTGAAAAGAGGATTGATTTCTATCAAACTAGCATCAATACCTAAATAAGCATTGTAAAGATTAGTGACAAGTTTAGCACAGTTTTTCATGGCATCACCTGAAAGACCTAATCTGAATGCTATTTTACGAGCTTGGTAAGGAGAAAGTTTGGCTCCTGGGTGTACCCATTCGCGATAGATTTTTTCCGGCGTTTTTGCCGCAACTTCCTCAATATCCATTCCACCTTCTGTACTATATACAATTACGTTGCGTCCAACAGCCCTGTCTAGTAAGATGGAAAGGTAAAATTCCTTTACTTCGCTTGGTCCAGGATAATACATGTCCTGTGCGACGAAAAGAGAATTGACGACTTTACCTTCTGGTCCAGTTTGAATAGTTACCAATGTTCCCCCAAACATAGCTTGGGCTACTCTTTTGGCATCATCTTTACTTTTCACCAAGGTAACACCATGTTGATCGGTTCCTTTAATAAGACCTTTACCGCGTCCACCTGCATGGATTTGCGCTTTTACAACAGCGATATTACCACCGAATTCGTTTTTGATGTGCTCGTAAGCATTTTCAACGGCAGTTACGGTTTCTGCTGCATAACCTTTTTGCACAGCAACACCGTATTTTGTCAGTAATTCTTTTGCTTGGTATTCGTGTAAATTCATTTAGTGCTTTTGAATATTATTATACAATCGTTTAAATTTTGCAACGAATATAAATATTTGATGGCTTTTCTCGGCTTTTTTTTCGAAAAATCAAGATTTAATCATATTCCTTGCAGAAAATGCAATAGTAAAAAATACTTTTTTACTTGCTGTCAACCTCTTCTTCTTCGGTCGGTGCTTCTTCGCTAAGGTCAAAAGAGATTTCGTTTTTCTTGATGATATTGAACCATTTAACCATTTTCTTCATGTCACTATTGTAAACACGTTCGAAATCCATATCAGGAAACACTTTTTCGAAATAGGCTTTTACTAACTTCACGTCTTTGTCGTCAGGCAATGCTTCTGCGCTTTGGTCCATAGCACTAAAGACATCAACAAGATTGACATTTTGGTGGTTAGTATACACTTCAATGCTTTCCAAATGGGAAAAATTATGCTTACGGGAAGATACAAATTTTGTAGTGTTGTCTTCAAGAGACCTAACAATCGCACCATCCGGCTTACTTCCAACCAATTCAAACAAACCACTCAATCCTGTGATGGATATTATTCTTCTATATTCCATTATTGATCATTAAAAAATTAAAGATTTTCGGGGCTGCAAAATAATAAGCTATTGCCATATTAGCTATTTTAAAGCTCAAAATCTTTTTAAAAACAAGTTTTATTTAAGATGAATCAATTAAATTTTTATCTTTCGACTATTGACAATCCTACAGCTTGAATTTATGAAAACGAAAAAAATATTACATAACAAGTTCACAAACAAAATGTTATGCTTTTTATTTTTCTTTTTTGCATTCTTTTCAACTAAGGCTCAACTTCTGTCTCCTAATCAACCAGAACAAGATGCCTGTAATGCCATAGACTTATGTGGCAATACATTCACAACACCTTATTCGTACCAAGGAAGAGGTAATGTTTATGATTTGCCTGCAACGCCTTGTGGATTGGGTGAGGACAATTCAGTCTGGTTAAAAGTTACCATTGCTACATCAGGCAAACTCGTTTTCTTAATAAAGCCGATTGATGTCCAAGATGACTATGACTTTGCTGTTGTGAAAAACAACGGCGATTGTAGTGCCATCAGTTCAAGTGAGGTTCTGCGATGTAACTTTAACAACAATCAGCGAGGAAGTAATGTGGACGGAGTTGTGGGATTAAGTCTCACTAGCAATCTACCATATGTACAAAGTGGAACTACTGGCTCCTCTTTTAGCCAAGCAATTGACGCAGTTGCAGGAGATGTCTATTACGTAATGGTCAATAATTTTGGTTACGGGGCAGGTCCGTCACTGGGTTTCACGATTGACTTTTCGGGAAGTACGGCATCATTTGCCAACACAACTATTCCTTTGTTGCAAAATCTAATATCCTCTTGCGACTACACAAAATCAGTAGACATTCACCTTTCCAATTATGCATTGTGTAGTTCTATCGCAAGTGATGCGAGCGATTTTGAACTCACCAATACAAATGGACAACAATTCCCCCTTATATCTGCCAATGGGGTCAACTGTACGGGCACTGTAGGTTATGCTAGAGATATCCATGTGGAATTCCAAAATAATTTGCCTAACGGAGATTACATACTAAAAGCCAAAAAAGGAAGTGACGGTAATTCGATATTGGGACTTTGTGGAGGAGAAACTCCTGATAATTCTCAGACCATTCAATTTTCTATTAAAACGGATACTTTAAAGCTAGTCACTATCGATTCACCTGCTTGCCAGATCATCAGGTTACTATTTGACCAGACTATTGCCTGCATTAGTATCAAAAGAGATGGTTCACAGTTTTTTGTAACAGGCCCCTCTCCTGTTAGCGTGACAGCAGCACAACCATTATCAACATGTAACAGCAACGCAACAACAGGCATTCAGCTTACGCTAAATCAGCCTATCGAAATAGATGAACAATATGTTTTGCATTCAGTTGAAGACAATAGTATCTATGGCACTTGTAACAGCATTTTGTTTAAGGACGTCAATAGAGCTTTTTATGTAAATTCTTTCAATGGATTACTAAATACTTTTCCAGATACTACCGTTTGTGCAATTGACGATCAGATACAAATAACGACAACCAACAATGCGCCTACGCCAAATGGCGGTTTTCAATATCAATGGACAGAAAATAATCAAGCCTTACCCATAAATCAATTGTCGCCTAGAGTAACCATAGACAATCCGGCAAATCACTATCTAGTAAAAACTGTTGATGCCAATGGTTGTGTATTGAGGGACACCACAAATATCAAAGTGGAAACTTTTATAGGTTCAGTAACGCCATCACAGGCATCCATATGCCTTAATGATAGTTTACAATTAGAGGCATCTGACAATGCAGTAATCTACCAATGGTATTCGGATGCACTAGTAAAAACACTGACCAATAATACATTTTCATCCAATAGCATTTCCAATCCAATATACTACCCGGATTCTGTTGGTAATTTTACCTATTATGCTTTGCTCACGTCAAGTAAACAATGTCAGGATACCCTTTCGGTTAATATTGAGGTAAAAAGGCTTCCGGACCTGGTCGTTGCTTACAATGATACAGTTATCAACTATGGCAATAACATACAACTTCTTTCGGATGGAGCAAGCTACTATAAATGGACACCAACTATAAGTTTGTTAAATCCAACTATACCTAATCCAATAGCACATCCTATAATCACTACTACTTATAAAGTAATTGGAACCAATGATATTGGGTGTTCTGTCGTAGATACTGTACGGGTCAATATTTTCTTTGAAGACTATGCTTATTTTCCAACAGGTTTTACACCCAACCAAGATGGCAGAAACGATGTATTTAGAGCCCACTTTTTCGGAAAAATTAATCAGTTTTCGCTCAATATTTTCAATCGTTGGGGACAGAAAATATTCAGTTCCAATGATCCAGAACAAGGTTGGAATGGTATGATAGGTAACCACCCTGCTGCCGCCGGTACTTATATTTGGGATTGCACTTACTATCCTGATGGACAAAAACAATACAACAAAAAAGGAACAGTCGTTTTGATTCGATAAATATAATATCGTGTAACACCATTAGAATTTCCCAAAAAAGCTAGAAATGTCAAAATACACTTTCAATTCTTTACCTTCTGGAGATACCATTGTCATTACATCGTAAGGTTTTTTGTTATTCGTCATCAGAGATTGAGACTTCATTGTATGATCCGGATAATGTTCTTTTAGCCATTTCTTTTCAGCTGCGATTCCATTTAATTCGGACGTTTCCTTAATAGCAATAGCTTTCTCGTAGGATAAACCATCAGGCACAACGCTTTCTTGAGTGGCATTGAGAACTAATGTATCCTGAGAAAACTGCACCGTGTTAGAAGCAACCTTATGTGTCGAATGACAAGCTGTTAATACGCAAGCTATAAGGGCCAATGTTGTAAATCGTTTTTTCATAATTGTAAAGATTCAAAACTTTTAACTAAAAAAGCAAAACCTAAGGTTTTGCTTTCAATATTTTTCTTTAAAAAAATTACTTCCTTTCTTTGGCTTTGTGTCGTCCTTCTAAAACCGAAAGCACATCTTTCAGTTGGTAACCTTTCGCCTGTAATAGAATTAAGTAATGGAAAAGCAAGTCGGCAGATTCACTAAGAAATCGTTCATCATCATTGTCTTTTGCCTCAATGACGGTTTCCACCGCCTCTTCGCCAACTTTTTGGGCGATACGATTAATACCTTTATGAAAAAGGAAAGAAACATAGGAATTTTCAGGGGCTTTCTCTTTACGGTCCGTAATCACTTCTTCCAAAGTATGCAAAAATCCTAAAGAATCTTCGTTCTTCTCATTCCAACAAGTATCTGCTCCAGTATGGCAAACGGGGCCAACCGGATTCACCTTAATCAAAAGTGTATCGTTGTCACAGTCAACTTTGATATCTTTCAACAAAAGAAAATTACCGCTCTCCTCTCCTTTTGTCCACAATCTTTGTTTGCTTCTACTGAAAAAAGTAACTTTTCCGATTTCTTTGGTTTTTTCCAAAGCCTCTTGGTTCATAAATCCAAGCATCAATACTTTGTTTGTCTGCTCGTCTTGTATAATCGCAGGAACTAGTCCATCTGAATATTTATCGTAATCAACGTTCATTTTATATTGGTTCTTATAGTCTTACAAATACTTCATTTTCTTTTAAATACTGTTTCAATTCCGGAATAGCTATTTCTTTAAAATGGAAAATACTGGCAGCCAACGCAGCATCGGCACTCGCTTCTTTAAACACTTCCGTAAAATGTTCCATTGTCCCAGCACCACCGCTAGCTATTACAGGAATCGGTAATTGGGTAGAAAGTTTTTGGGTAATGTCAATGGCAAACCCGTTTTTCATACCATCATTGTTCATCGATGTCAACAAAATTTCTCCAGCACCAAGTTCAACCGCTTTTTGCGCCCATTCAAAACATTCCATTTCCGTTTTGGTTCGTCCTCCATTTAGGTAAACATACCAATTGCCATCTTCCTCTTTTTTAGTATCGATAGCCAACACAACACATTGACTACCAAATTCGGAAGAAAGTTCATGTATTAATTCTGGACGTTTAAATGCGGAAGTATTGATGGATACTTTATCTGCTCCATTGTACAAAAGCGTCTGCACATCTTCCACACTCGAAATCCCACCTCCAACTGTAAAAGGTATATTGATATGATGCGCAATTTTGTTA
>QFOI01000611.1 GCA_003241175.1 Pseudopedobacter saltans | reverse complement strand
AAGAGCCAGCTGAACACCATGCAAAGCTTCTCTGGTATTTACTCCAAGCTCACGGACGGCTTCGGTATTGTTATCAACGACCTTTTTCGTCCCTTCAAAGCAGCTGTTGGCCTGACGAATCAGAATCCATGCCAGAAGAATGATGAAGCATAGACAGATGGCTGTAACAGAACCAAGAACGCCATATTCAACAAAGCTATCGATACTTTTTGCAGTTGTCTGCACAATAGGATCTACATCCATTTTATCGACCTTTCGGTGTTGAATCGTTTATGATTCGGTTCAATTTCGCTATGATATTTGCTTGGGTCAAAATGACCACTATTGTTGCAACACATACCACACAAAGAGTTCCAACGCCAACGAAATAAATTATTGGCAGAAACGCTTTACAAGACAACGTGCCTACGATCATGATTGTTCCCCCTGACAAGATTACATTAGGGTAAACTGATCTTTATCGATTTTCAACTTGAGATGGATGCTTACCTTGAATTAATTGTGCTATCTCAACCGCGTCCCGATCTCTTTGGAGCATGTAGGCTCGAATAGCCTTGACAATATAAATCAAGAAAGGGACGACAAGGCTTAAAAATACTTGAGCAGTTATGGTCATAAAGAAAAATGACCACATCATTTCTTCAACAACTTGTTGATGATTAAAAAGCATCTGCTTTATCGTCAGGTCGTTCATGCAGTTAGCAATCTATTTTTAAACATATCATCGTGTTCGTTCAGCTTCGCATAAATCGCGGTAAGAGCGGCATCCAGACCGGCCTTGCTGACGGCGGCAAGAAGACCTACGACAGGAACAGTCGGAAGGTTTGAAGATGTTGGCATACGGGACATGGCTGGATTTTTAGCAGCTTTCCAGATCGAAAAACTGTCAGAACCAGTTTCCAAATTTTCAATTCTGCTCAATTGATGATTTGTTTTTGTTTCGAGAGAAAAAACACGATTTACAAGACTGGTAGGTGAATTGCTGTCAATGAGAGAAATCCTATTTTCCAACGACGCATATCTGCTCGAACAAATAAAATCTGCGCTGCTATTGTCTGTTTGATCAATAAATCTGCGTTTCATATTCCACCTACGACAATGGTTCGCTTTCGATTTTCCCTTCATCCGAAACAGTTATTTTAAATAAATTACCGTTCGGGCTCCGTAGAATTGTTTCCGAAGCATAAAGAGATTGTTCTTCCCAGATATTTAAATCAGGATTCCATTTCGGGCCGTTGAAAGGATCATCAGGAGCGATAAATACTTCTATCCAATTCACACCCTGGATTCCCTCCGGCGTTCCGAAACGCCCTTCGTAAGTGTAATTTGGCAATATTGCGAAATGTCTCATTATCTTCTCCATCCAACTATGTTCACACCATAGTTGTTTCCGCTGTAAATCGCACCAACTGTTCCGGCTGATCCGGTTGAACATTCTGTTCTTGATGTACCAACTTGGTTTGCCGATGTACCTACCGTTCTTACAGTAAGATCGGCGTTACCGTTTGTGATAGTTGTCGGAACTGCCTGATTGGGATTATAAAGTTTCACATATCCGTAACCGTTGCTATTCGGCGCAGAAACAAGAATATTATATAACATTGCCTTGTTTCTGAAAAAACTATTGAAAGTTGTTGAACTTGAACCTGAATAAATTTGAAGCGGCTCTTTCAACATGGTCAAACCACTCTG
>QFOI01000610.1 GCA_003241175.1 Pseudopedobacter saltans | reverse complement strand
AATGACTCTATACAAACAACTATCTCTGGAGTAGTTGCAGACTTCAACCAACTGACAGATTTCAGCAATAAGATTTTTATCTCTTTGAAGACGATTACAGAAACTAATTTGGGGCGTTCAATGGTCGGTACACCCATGTGGACAAATATTAGCGATGCTTCTCAATGTTTTGTAAAACTTCAGAATGGAGTTAATTCAGCTAATATAAACAAACAAATAAAGGAGTTATTTGAAGCTAATATTCCTAAAGGAAAAAAAGATGATTTTGTAGTTTTTGGACGATTACAACCTTTGTCGGATGTACATCTTAATACAATCTTAACTGAAGGGGATGCTGTTAAGAATCAAAGAAATATTACGCTACTTGCGGTGGTGATTTTATTGTTGGCAAGTATTAATTTTATCAATCTGACGACGGCACAATCAAGTCTCAGAGCGAAAGAAGTAGGTGTCCGCAAAACCTTTGGTAGTAATAAAAAACAAATTATTGTACAGTTTCTTTCTGAAACATTTTTGTTGATGTTATCAGCTTCAGTAATCGCTTGTTTGTTATATCCCTTAATGTTTCATTTGTTTAAAGGTTTCATTCCATCTACAATGACATTAAGCGCGCTTTTCCAAACTTGGACTTTAGTTTATCTTTTCGGACTGATTTTAGTATTAACTTTTTTGGCTGGATTGTATCCTGCATTTGTAATGTCTGGATATAAACCGATACAAGCTTTAAAAGGAAAAGTAATTCGTTCTGGAAAGTCAGAAAAGGTTTGGTTAAGACAATCTCTGATTGTTTTTCAATTTGTTATTGCACAAGTCTTTCTTATAGTTGTTTTTGTAGTGGGTAAACAGATTCATTATGTTCTGAACAAGGACATGGGCTTTAAAAAAGATGCCATTGTATCCTTCTATACGCCGGAATGGGGGAATCGAAGTAAGCATAAAAAAATCGATATTTTATATAACGAAATAAAGAAATTACCAGGAGTTCGCATGGCAAGTATTGCGTCCAATACACCCGCTATTAATGGATGGAGTTCTACTAGTCTTACGTATGTGGATAAAGGAAAAGAACGAGAATTTGAAAATGTACATGTGCGTAATATAGACGACAATTATATAGAACTATTTGGCCTTAAACTACTAGCAGGAACGAATGTTCGGATAGATACGAGTGCGAAAATTCCAGATATTTTGATCAATGAAACTTTGATGAAACAGGTCGGTTTTCTTTCTCCAAAAGATGCTGTTGGTAAATACTTGCAGGGAGGAAATGCCGATTCGTCTTTGATTACAGGTGTTGTAAAGGATTTCAATATGATGTCTCTTACGAGTACTATTCAACCGATGGTCATGTTTGCTAATGATTTTGGTTATTCCAATAAGCTCAGTTTTTCATTTAGTTCTAACAATCCAGAAGATTGGAAAAAAACGTTGAAAGACGTAGAGGCTTTGTACAATAAAATCTATATTGGAAAAGTGTTCGACTATCAATTTTATGATAAAACGATTGAATCCTTGTATGAAACACAAATTCGATTAAATACTTTATTGAAATGGGCAACAGGTTTATCAATTTTCATAAGTTGTATGGGATTGATTGGTTTGGTCATGTTCCTTGCGAATCAACGAACCAAAGAAATCGGTATCCGAAAAGTATTGGGTGCGTCGATTCCTCAGATATTAGCATTGTTGTCTAA
>QFOI01000609.1 GCA_003241175.1 Pseudopedobacter saltans | reverse complement strand
GTACGATGTTAGCTGGACGTATTTCTGGTCTAATCGGTGTTCAACGTTCAGGCCTACCAGGAAGTAATTCCGCGGATATTTGGATACGTGGTATATCTACTTTTGGTGGTAGTAACTCGAGCAGTCCATTAATTATTGTTGATGGGGTTCAGGGTAGAGGAATCAATGACTTTGATCCGGAAGACATTGAATCTTTCACTATTTTAAAAGATGCCTCAGCTACCGCTGTGTATGGTGCCCAAGGTGCCAATGGTGTAATTATTATCACAACTAAAAAAGGTACAGTAGGAAAAGTAAACTTAATGGTGAACTATAATGAGGGAATAACGGCATTTACAAAAAAACCTGAAATGGCGAGTGCGAAAGATTACATGGAACTACGCAATGAAGCTATGATAGCTTCTGGACTCGCACCTGCATATACTCAAGACTATATAGATAGTACGTTGGATCCTACAGCTAATCACTATGTTTATCCCAATGTAGACTGGATAGATTTGCTATTTAACAAAGTCTCCTCTAATCGACGTCTAAATTTTAGTGCTAGAGGAGGAACTGAGAATACACAATTTTATACTTCGGTTTCTTATTATGATGAATCCTCTTTGTTAAAAACAGATGGTTTACAGAATTTTAATGCGACAACTCGTTTTCAGCGTTTCAACTATGTATCAAATGTGGATATGAAATGGACAAAAACGACTAAGTTTTATTTAGGTATTACTGGGTATGTGACAAATTTCAATGAACCTTATAATGGAGCAGAATCTGCATTTTCCAATGCTATGGGAGCTAGTCCTGTTTTATACCCAGCAGTTTACCCAGGCAACCTTGTTGCAGGTATTTCGATGGGGGGAACTCCTTCTCCTAATCCATGGGCCGATATTACACAATCGGGATATAACAATACTTTTGGAAACAAAATAGCGAGTACATTAAGACTTAATCAAGATTTTAGTTTTTGGTTGAAAGGCTTATCTGCCGAGGCGATGTACTCATTCGATACATACACTACTAACACGCAGTCAAAGAGAAGAAATAATAGTGTTTACTATTTAAATCAATCTCAGCCCTATAATCAAGACGGTACTTTAAATTTGAACCAAGTGATTGCCAAGAATGGTCAACTTGATTTCTTTTCAAGTTATGGTCAAAGTCGTCAATATACATTACAAGGGCAGATTATGTACAATAGAACTTTCGGTGCGCACAATGTATACGGAATGTTGGTATACAACCAGATCAGTACGCCTAATCCAAGTGCAGATAATGCAACGGATGCGATTCCTGTAAGGACTCAAAACTATGCGACTCGTGCAACGTATTCATATCTTAACAAATACTTGTTTGAATTTAATGGAGCATTTACTGGGTCGCAGGTTTTTTCTCCTGAACATAGGTATGGATTTTTTCCTTCTTGGAGTATTGGTTGGGTTTTATCAAATGAAAAATATTGGAAGGCTATTGATAAATATGTACAGTTTTTCAAGTTAAGATATTCTAATGGTTTTTCTGGTGCTATTGGAGGATCTAGATATGATTATTTGACAACTATTGGTAGCGCAAATGGTATTACATTTGGTCAATCTGGAACTGGTGGTGTGAATAAATCATATAGTGGACTAAACTATACTCATTATGGTGATGACGTGCGGTGGGCAAAATCACATGACCAAGATTTGGGTGTGGAATTT
>QFOI01000608.1 GCA_003241175.1 Pseudopedobacter saltans | reverse complement strand
AAATAACAATCGGCAAAAGATTTTTCATTGGTTTAATTTTCCTCTAAAATAAATAAAAAAAGAGCTTCTGGAAAGAAACTCTTATAATAGTTGAAAACTTTATCAAAGATTTTAACTTTGACAAAATATGTTTTAAAATCAATTGCTATTCTTAAAATAATCAATTCCACATTTCAGGAATTTTTTGAAATCTTCTTTCGGCATATAACCAGAAACCGGCGAGTTAATCACTTTTTGGTCAGGCGTTACCAAAACATAATGAGGCTGAGAATTATTATTGAAATTAACTTGCTGAAACAAACTCCATTTATCCCCGATTGTTTTTACTTTCTTCATTTGACCTTCTCCCATATCTATTTTGATTTGTTCGTTTTCTGGCAATTCTTCCTTATCATCCACATAAACCGAAGCAATGATTAAATCATTCTGAAGAATCGGTAAAACATCATCCTGACTCCAAACAAATTCTTCCATTTTTCGGCAATTTTCACAACCGTAACCTGTAAAATCTATCAAAACTGGCTTATTTTCTTTCTTCGCCACTTCAATCGCTTCGAAATAATTATGATAAGGCTTCAAACCCAGAATTCCGTCTTCTTCTTTGTGGAAATAACTAACGTTTAACGGAGGCAAAATCCCGCTTAGCATTTGTAATTTAGGTTTTTCTGAAGGAATTAATCCTTGAATCAAATATCCAATAAATACAATCCCAAACACACCAAGAATTCTTCTTGTTAAACTGATTTTCGGTTTCTTATCATCGTGTGGAAATCTGATTTTCCCGAATAAATAAACCACTAATCCAATGGCGATAACAATCCAAAGTGCAATAAAAAGCTCTCTTTTCAGCAAGAAAGTTTTGGAAACCAAATCTGCTTTTGAAAGAAATTTAAGAGCCAAAGCCAACTCGATAAATCCAAGAACCACTTTTACCGTGTTCATCCAACCTCCGGATTTTGGTAAACTTTGTAAAGCTTGCGGAAACAACGCCAACAACCCGAAAACCAATGCCCAAGCTAATCCGAAACCAGCCAAAGCGAATGTCAATAATGTTGGAACATTAGTAGCTCCAGCCACAACTCCACCTAATAAACTTCCCAAAATCGGACCTGTACAAGAGAACGAAACGATGACCAAAGTCAAAGCCATAAAGAAAATCCCGATCAATCCACCCGCTTCTTCCGCTTTGGAAGATTTATTGGCGATGGAACTTGGCAAAGTGATTTCGTAGTAACCGAAAAAACTTAGAGCAAAGAATAAAAATATGGCGAAGAAGAATAAATTCAGCCAGATATTAGTAGAAATCTGATTGAAAATATTCCCTGAAATTCCATCAATAATATGAAACGGAATACTCAATAAAACAAAAATCAGGAGAATGAAAAATCCGTAAATAAACGCATCTCTTTTACCTTTTGCCTTGTCTTTATTACCTTTTGTGAAGAATGAAACCGTTAGCGGAATCATTGGGAATACACAAGGTGTGAGCAATGCAATTAATCCGCCCAAAAATCCTAATCCCAGAACCAACCAATTATCATTTTGAGGGTTTTGTTGCTCGGCTCCACAATTTGTCAAAGGATTTTTGAAGTCCAAAGAATTAATTTTCAAACCTTCTTGTTTTGCAACTGTTGGAGCTTGCGCTTCAATGTTTGTCGGTTTTAGAACCGTTCCAACTTTGCCCATAGGAGCAACTTCGTAAATC
>QFOI01000607.1 GCA_003241175.1 Pseudopedobacter saltans | reverse complement strand
GTAGCCACTTTATTGAAACGTATGCAGGACAAAGGATTTGTAGGTTTTGCTATTTTTGGAAATAGTCGCCAATACAAGGCGCTTGTTCCCAAAGACGAATACTTTTCATCCAGAGTCAATAATATGATAAAGGATTTTTTCAATAATTCCGCCATGAGTTTTGCTTCGTTCTTCACCAAAAAAACGAAACTATCCAATAAAGAGCTAGAGCAACTTAGAAACATTATCGACAACCAAATCAAAACGCAAAAAGATGAATAACCTAATCTATATCTTGAAGTTTTGTCTCTGCAGCGGCTTAATGCTTTTGTTTTACGTTTTGGTTTTAAGCCGATTGAAATGTTTTCATTTCAATCGCATTTACCTGCTTTTTGCCGTTGTTTTTTCTATGATCATTCCACTTGTCTCAGTTCCTAACCTATGGAAAAACAGTCAACAGCCTATATTGGAAAATAGGATTTCGGATGTATTGGGAAATAATGATGTTTTTCCTGAAAAAGATAATATACAAATACAAAAGATTCCAATAATAAATGATGATCTCCACCCAATATCCTCCAATAAATTACCTCAAATACAAACCAATTCTTCACATTTTCCTCTCAATTCATTTTTGTGGATGGCATATTTCCTGATTTCCTTTCTGCTGTTGACACGTTTTGTTTGGGGAATTTTCAAATTAATTGAACTGATCCGCAAAAACGAAAAACAAAAAATTGAAAAATATAGTTTTATCCTATTGAAAAAGAGCGATTCGCCTTTTACTTTTTTACAATACATTTTCGTCAATAAAAAAAATTTTAAAGAAAGAGAAATTAGCGAAAGCGTAATCATCCACGAAAAACAGCATGCGAACGAACTGCATTCCATCGATTTAATTTTCATGAATCTTGTTCAAATAGTCGCATGGTTCAATCCTTTTCTTTCGTTCTTTCAAAAATACATCCGGGAAAATCACGAATACCTTGCTGACAATGCCGTTTTAAAGCAAGAAACCGACAAAAACCAGTACCAACAACTCATATTGGAAATGCAATTATCCAATAGAAAAGAAAATTTCCAACTCGCCAACAACTTTAATTTTTTATCTATCAAAAAACGCTTTCTTATGATGAACCGTAACAACAAACCGCGCAAAAACATCTTATTGACATTGCTATCCATTCCACTTATATTGGCAGGCATTTGGGTATTTGCACAGAAAAAAGACAAAGAAGACAAAACTTTAACAACCTTATCTACACAAGCTTTCAAACAATCACACAATGAAATACCCACAAGTAACGGTGGTATTACACAAGAACAATTTGATTTCTACATTGCTCAAATGAAAAAAGGCAACTATAAAATATTCGACAGCAAAAACCGAAATCGTGATTGGTTCAAGGATCTGCAAAATAGTCTATATGGTGATAGCTTAATTTCTTTGTACAAAAACATGACTTGGCAGCAAAAAAGTTTAACTAACACAACGATGCCTTATGAAGTTATGGACAGTCTATCTGATTATGATTGGCATTTATACAATCAAACTGTAAATAAATTATTAACAATTAAACAAAAAAAAGATCGTGATAGTTTACCACATAGGCAATTCGAAAATAAAAATGAAAATATGCGTACTTATGATCAGCCAATATGTTTAGATGATAAATATGTTAAAAAATACGGCTACCTCAATGTCATGTTACACTATATGAGCCAAA
>QFOI01000606.1 GCA_003241175.1 Pseudopedobacter saltans | reverse complement strand
ACTTTCCAGCAATAAAAGCTTGCCAAATTGGTCGAAATCTACTTCTTATGCCAATAGAGACCACTAGCACATTGGAATCAAGCACAATTCTCATTAACTATTTTTCTTCTTTGAGGCACGAAAATGGTTCTTACTCAAATCTTCATAATATTCTTCTGTAATGTTTTTGTCTTTTTCCCAACTATCAATCGTAGAATCTAGTTCACTTCCCAACAATTTGACGGTCAGCCTTCTTAATTCCTTGAACGCTTTTTCCGACAATGGCTTTTTTAAGAGCCGTAGCATGTGTACTTGCTGTTCATTGAGATGTGTATTTTCAAGTATTGCATCCATATTTACCTCTATTTGTATTCTAAATTACGATAAATTGGAATACCCTAACCATTTTTCCTTTTGGCTTCTTAAACAATGCCCTTCTCTTAGCTAAAATTTCTAAAGAGTAAACTTTATTGTCTTCTTTATTTATAGTAAAAATGCTTATCTCTTATTTGACTTATTCTTATGTTCCCTCTCACTTATATATGAGAATGGATATTGTGCAGGAAAAAAATCGCTAACCGCACATTTAAAAAGATTAGCAATAATATGAATTTGCTTAATGTTGTATGTTTCAGTTCGTTTTGGATTCATACTCTCAATTGCTCCAATATAAGACACGGATTCATATTCGAAAGCATGCGCAAGTTTCATTTGCGATATTTTTAGTTTTATACGTTTCTCTCGTATCCGGTCTATTACATATTGTTCAAGAGGATCTCGCATGCCAGATTTTGACCAGCTGCGAAGGTTGTTTATGCTAAAAAAAACAATCACCTATAGGTGCGTATTTGCATTATTTTATTACTTTTGTTCTGATTATTGTTTAGATCTTATAGGTGATTTTGGTAGAAAATCCTGTAGAATGCAATCAAGAATCATAGCAAGGCTATTCAAATGCTTGATATTATAGTGGGATGTATATTTATGGCTTTCTACTTTTCCTATAAATCCAACAGAAACTTTTAATTCGTAAGCAAGATCGGCTTGAGACATATCTTTTGCCTCTCGTCTTTGACGAACTTGATCAATAACATACTTATCAATTTTTGATTTCAACTATGCTTACTTATGAGTAACTAAAATTGAAATTGTTTTATTTCTTAAACAATCACCTATAGGTAAGTATATTACTAACAGCTTAATAATCAATTAAATATTGAGAACCAATGTAACATTGATTTCAATATCTACACATTCATTTATCTAGCTTTTCTTGTATCAAAATAACCGCCTTATTAAAAGCTAAAGAATGAAACTTAAAACGCTTGTAAGCGTAAGCGGAACGTTTTTGTCTATATTTTCGACAGATGCACAGGGTATTAGACCTTTACAAATTGGAGATACGGTACCTGATTTATTACTACACAATATCGTGAATTATCGGGATACTACTGTTAAAATTTCGGAATTCAAGGGCAAATTATTGATTCTGCACTTTTGGGCAACATGGTGTACCACCTGCATAGCCACGTTTCCCCACAACAAAGAAATGGCGGAACATTATGGCAACAGGATACAGGTACTGAATGTGGGATTCGAGCCAAAAGAGAAGATAATGAAGTTTCTTTCTGGACTGGAATCAAGAATGGATACAGAACTACCCGCTACAAATACCTAAGGCAAGCCGAGGAAAATCTATTAGGCCATATGATATGGCAAAGTCACATCTTTATGT
>QFOI01000083.1 GCA_003241175.1 Pseudopedobacter saltans | reverse complement strand
GGTCAAGGGCCGATGTCGGTTCGTCGAAGAGAATGATCTCTGGGTTGGGGGCAAGCGTACGAGCGATGCACAGACGCTGCTGCTGACCGCCGGACAGACCATAAGCCGATTGATGGAGGCGGTCCTTTACTTCATTCCAGAGAGCGGCACCCTGGAGAGCCTGCTCAACCCGCTCATCAAGCAGGGCTTTCTTTGCGATACCGCGAACCCGCAGACCCGCCGCCACGTTCTCGTAAATTGACTTTGGAAAGGGGTTCGGTTTCTGGAAAACCATGATGAAGAAAGGATTGCTAGTAAACAATTTGCTGATAATCCAGCGCTTGCAATTCCCGGAATGGTCGTCATGACTACATTGGCAAAAAATCCAGTTATGGTTTATTTCGGTCAGGAAGTAGGCGAAAAAGGAGAAGGAAAAGAGGGATTTGGCGGCGATGATGGCCGGACGACATTATTTGATTATTGGGGTGTACCTGCCCATCAAGCTTGGATGGATAGCGGAAAATTTGATGGCGGAAAACTGACAGTCGAACAACAACAGCTACGTGTTAAATACCAAAGACTGTTGAAGGCCGTAAACAATGTTCCTGCCATTCAAAAAGGGGTGTGTGTCCCGCTTGCTGTTAAAGGTTTGACTTCCAAACAAAAAATGTACGCGAGAATAATCAAAAATCAAATCGTCCTAGTTGCAGTTAATTTTGATAGAAATCATCCAATTAATCAGTACATTTATTTACCCAAAAATTGGATTCAGAAATATAATTTTAAATCGAATGTTTCCAATTATTCAATTTTGGGTGGAGACACTATTGGAAAATTACAACTAAATAAACCCATTCATATACAAGTGCCAACTACAGACGCTATTGTTTGGGAATTGAAATAAACCTTGCCTGAATATGGATACAATATTGGAAAAAGAAGAAGTGTTGGACGTGAAGGAGACCAAAGTTGTCAGGGAAAAACCCAGATTGACAAATGCCGCAATTTGGAATATGAGTGTTGGTTTTTTTGGAATTCAGACTGGATTTGCCTTGCAAAATGGGAACGCTTCTAGGATATTGCAGATTTTTGGTGCCAATGTGGAGCATCTTCCGTTGTTCTGGTTGGCTGCGCCATTGACTGGAATGATCGTCCAACCAATAATCGGTCACATGAGTGACCGTACCTGGAACAAACTAGGAAGACGTAGACCTTTCATACTGTTTGGTGCATTAATAACGACATTAGCTTTAATATTCCTTCCGCATTCTGGTGGACTGGCCAGCATTTTACCTCCTTTGCTGATGGGCGCAGGGATGTTAATGTTGATGGATACTTCCATTAATATTACAATGGAACCTTTCAGAGCGTTGGTTGCGGACAACTTGCCTGCATCGCAATACAGTAAAGGATTCGCAATACAAACTTGTCTCATTGGTATTGGTGCTTTGATAGGGTCGTGGATGCCTTTTTTCTTTGCGGAATATTGCAATGTTTCAAAAACAGCTCCAGACGGTTATGTGCCTGACAACGTATTATATTCCTTTTATGTTGGTGCTGCTATCTTATTAGTAGCGATTTTGTGGACTGTTTTTACAACAAAAGAATATCCACCTGAAGAAGTGAGTGTTACTTCAAAGGATACACAAGATGAGCATAAAGGAGCTAAAGGTATTTGGAATGATCTGAAAAATATGCCTAAAGCCATGCGCGAATTGGGTTGGGTTCAATTTTTCTCTTGGTTTGCATTGTTTTCCATGTGGGTATTTACGACACCGGCCATAGCTGAACATGTATATAAAGTGCCATCTGGAGATACAAGTTCTGCTGCTTATGCGGATGCGGGCAACTGGGTTAGTTTCTTGTTCGGGATTTACAACGTGGTATCTGCTGTGTATGCTTTATTCTTACCCAAAATTGCTGAAAGATTAGGTAAAAAAGGAGCTCATGCACTGTCTTTGGTTATTGGAGGCGTAAGTTTGGTTTCTATTTATTTTATTGTTAATCCGACCATGCTTATTGTGCCAATGATTGGAATAGGAATCGCTTGGGGAAGTATTTTGTCGATGCCTTATTCCATGTTGTCGGCGTCATTGCCACCAAAAAAAATGGGTATCTATATGGGATTGTTTAACTTTTTCATTACTTTACCACAGATCTGTAATGGTATATTGGGTGGGTTGATCGTTAAATACTTTTTTCATGACAAGAGCATAATGGCTATCGTAATGGCTGGAGCTTTTTTGATATTGGGAGCAATAGCAACTATGAGGGTCAAGGAAGCGAAACAGAAATAATTTTTTATAGTTTACACATGAGAACGCAAGCCCTCTTAAGAGGGCTTGCTTATTTTAATACAACACCCTCAATTCAAATTCTCTTGATTTTTTTGTCAGTTGAATACCATATTCAGAAAGCTTTGCAGAAAGAGTCTCTGGCGAAGCATAACTCCAATTGAAATCTAGATTGATTCTCTTTTTATAATTACTTTCATTTATGGCTATGTTATGCATTAAATATCCTACTTCATTAGAAATATAGTCATACAAATTATAAATAGTTATATTTTTACCAGAAAAATTTGGACCAAAAAAACTAAGGGATGAAGCGGAGGTAGTATCATTAGATATTATTTTCTTGAACTTTTTATCCGAGGTATCGATACTTAAAACATAGACTGAATCTTTCTTTTTTATAGTTTTGGTTCTTATATTGGTAAAATTTTTTGCTAGGACATTTTGTGCAATGTTGAAAAGTTCTTTTTTGTCTGCAAAATTTCCATAAATCCTAAGAGTGTATAAGTTGTCAGGTTTAAAGGCGCTGATGTTTTCATTTTTTGTTTGATCTTGAAGCCAGTTAACAGAGATTAAATTATAAGCATATTTATATAAAGAAAGTAGGGTGAAATTTTCGGCAACGAAACTTTGTTCGCCGGTTGTAGAAGTATCTATTCGAAAATTAGGAACGCCTTCAGACTTGCCAAATTGAACAGAATAATTGGTAAACCTATAATCTAGAATATTCGAAGCGATAGTGGGTTTCTTTGTGATAATTGGACTATTTTCAACTTGGTTGTTAAAAGTATTGCTAAGATTATATAAACTATCAAATTTATTAAGAGTTAAACATTCTCCTACTGAATGGTATTTTACGATTCCATTTTTGATAATTAAAGTTGTTGGGATTATGGTATATTCAATTAAGGATCTATGTAATGTGTCACTCGAAAACAAAATATTAGATGTTTTTAGGTAATGTAAATATTTTAGGTGCTCTATTATTTTTTGAGTGGGTTCCATTGATACGGCTATGACATCTACCTCATTTTTATACTTATTTTTTATTTGATTCATATACTTTAAGTTTTCGAGACAAGGCAAACACCATGTGGCCCAAAAATCCAAAATGACAATTTTTTTTGACTCTGCAATTTCAATTCGTTTTAAAGTTTTGTTATTCAAATTGAAAGTTTCGAAACCAAGTGACTTGTCAATTAAATTATCTCTGTACTGAATTGTTGATTGACCAGAACTACTACGAATATTGGCAAAAAGAAGAGCTAAAAACAAAAATATTGGCTTAGAAATCTTGGCATCATTCATCCTATTATTTTTTAACTAAAAATAAAAAAAAGGAGCAACAATCGTTACTCCTTTCAAATATAATGCATCTACAACTCTGCGACCCATTTGTCTCTGTCGTCCGGCGAAAACTTCCATGGAGCAAAATTGGTTTCTATGTTGCTGAACATTCCGTTCCATTCGGCAGGAGCGCTACTTTCTTCCATTACTAGATAACGGCGAAGTTGCAATATAATATCCAAAGGTTCGATACTGACCGGGCAAGCTTCGACACAGGCGTTGCAGGTCGTGCAAGCGCGTAATTCCTCTTCTGTAATGTAATTATGCAAAAGTGATTTGCTGTCATCTTCCCATTTCCCTTTTTCATCAATGATTTTTCCGATTTCTTCTGCACGGTCACGAGTTTTCATCATGATTAATCTTGGGCTCAATGCTTTGCCTGTTTGACTAGCTGGACATTGGGACGAGCAACGACCGCATTCTGTACAAGAGTAAGCATCCAAAAGGTTTTTCCAACTGAGATCCGTGATATCTTTTGCTCCAAAATTGACTTTTTCCGCAGCTGCTTCTGTGGGCGCTAATTCTGGTTGCATCGCATACAAAACCTCATTTTGTATTTCGGGCATGTTTTTCATTTCACCTTCTGGTTTCAACCTTGCATAGTAGGAATTAGGGAATGCCAAAAGGATATGCAAATGTTTCGAATAAGGTAAATAATTCAAGAATGCCAATATGCCAACAATATGCAACCACCAACAAGAGCGCTCAATGACTTCCAAAGTCTCGTTACCAAAACCGTTAAATAATGGCTGAATAAATTGAGAAACGGCAAAATTGCCTGTGATCGTTTCTCCATATTCTCCAAAACCACGTTGCTGCATCAAAGTGTCACAGGCATTCATGATCAAAAACAAACTCATCAATACGATTTCTGTTGTCAATATAGCATTGGCATCTGTTTTGGGCCAACCTTGTAGATCAGAAGTATTGAGACGTTTGATTTTCAATATATTTCTTCTTACCAAAAAAATGGCGCAGGAAACCAATACCAATAATGCCAATACTTCGAATGCATTAATCAAAAAACTGTACAAACTTCCTACTCCGGAAAACAAGCGGTGTTTGCCTAATGCGCCATCCAATAGGATTTCCATCACTTCAATATTGATAATGATGAAACCTGCGTACACTAAAAAATGCAATACGCCAACAACTGGCTTTTTGAACATTTTCTTTTGTCCAAACGCCAACAGTAAGACATTGCGCCACCGTTCTTTCGGATGGTCGTTGATCGTTTCAGAACGACCCAACTTGATATTGCGTGCAATACGCTTGACATTACGCGTGAAAAACCAAACCGCAAAAGCGAGTAGCGCAATAAAAATGATTTGAAGTACAATATGCATAAACAATCTATATGATTGCGAAGATATACTTTTTGACTTGTAACCCCTATGAACGCATTTATTAAATGGAAACGACGGTATATTTTTTACCTATGTCAAAAAAAGCTACCCATATCGGGTAGCTTTTGATAAAAACGGAAAAATTAGACATTTGTTTTTTGACTACTAGATTGACAGGCAACGGGTTTGAAATGCGTGTCGCCATGGGCATAATAACTTTTGAGTGCGATGAGATTGGCGACTAGAGCAGACCATCCAGTTTGGTGCGAGGCTCCCAGACCTTTTCCATTGTCTCCGTTAAAATATTCATTGAAAAGGATCAGATTTTGAAAATGAGGATCTTCCTGCATTTTGCTGTCATTAGGAAGGCATACTCGATGACCGTTTTCATCTTTTTTAAATATGTTGATGAGTCGGTCACTAAGATTCATGGCAATAGACTGCAGGTCTGTGTGTTGACCGCTTTTAGTTGGAAATTCTACCATGAAATCCGAACTGTAATATTGATGGTATCTCAATAAGGATTCGATAATCATGTAATTGATAGGAAACCAGACTGGACCTCTCCAATTGCTATTGCCCCCAAAAATACCATCAGTACTTTCAGCTGGGGTATAAAATACGGTCATGTTGTTTCCTGCAAGACTAATCCGATAAGGATTTTCTTTGTATTCTCTTGAGAGGCTCCTAATTCCAAATTCACTTAAAAATTCTTCCGAATCCAGCATTCGAGCCAAAACGCGCTTGGTACGGTGACCACGGAGCAAACTCAACAGGTGTTTTTCCCCTGCACCTTTTTGATCCCATCTGGAAACTAGTTTGCTTAGATCCTGTCGGTGGTTGAGGAACCATTTCATGCGAGAAGCAAATTCGGGTAATTTGTTAAGTGTATCATCCTCAATCACTTCTGCTGCAAAAAGAGGAATCAATCCAACGAGACTTCTCAATCGGATGACGATGGGAGACTGATCTGGCAATTTTATCTGATCATAGAAAAATTCATCTTGCTCATCCCAAAGTCCGGTATCTTTCATACCTAAAGTATTCATTAACGCACTGGCGATATAGAGAAAATGTTCAAAAAATTTGGTCGCCAAGTCAGAATAAACTTTGTTGTCATTGGCAAGTTCGAGCGATATGCGCAGCATATTTAGCGCATACATGGCCATCCAACTGGTACCGTCACTTTGCTCCATCACGGCTCCGTTAGGTAGTTTGGTACTTCTATCGAAAACACCAATATTGTCCAAACCCAGAAATCCTCCTGAAAAAATATTGCTACCATCATGATCTTTACGATTGACCCACCAAGTAAAATTGAAAAGCAATTTGTGGAAAACGCTTTCCAAAAAGTCCCTGTCACCAACGCCATTATTGAGGTGAGCGTCCAATTGGTACACCTCCAAGGCTGCCCAAGCATGGACTGGAGGATTGGTATCGCTAAAATTCCATTCGTATGCGGGCAACTGTCCATTTGGATGCATATACCATTCCCTTGTAAACAAAATCAGTTGTTCTTTGGCAAATGCGGGATCTATCAAAGCAAATGCTACACAGTGAAACGCAGAATCCCAACACGCATACCAAGGAAACTCCCATTTGTCAGGGACGGAAAGGATGTCGTTGTTGTCTATGTGCATCCATTCCGTATTACGAGAAGTCGCGTGTCCGAGTGGAGGAGGTATATTTCCCGGGTCGCCGTGCAACCATCTTGGAACGTTATAATAGTAAAATTGTTTGTTCCAAAGTAATCCGGCAAATGCCTGACGTTGGATAAGTCTTTCATCATCGTCATCAATCAATAGCTGCACTTCATTGTAAAAGTCATTTGCCTCCTGCACTCTCTGTCCAAAAATCTCGTCAAAATCGTCAAAAGGATTGATGTCTTCTGTATTTTTTAACCTAAGACGTATGGTGGCAGATTGTCCAGCTTCAATATCCAAACCATATTTTACGGCTGCTTTGGTCCCGGTCTCACTGGGATCAATAGCTGCCACATTGTTATGGACTACATATTCGTTGATTCCGTCTTTGGTGTATTGGCTGTCGTTTTGACTATTGTAAAGTTTTTGGTTGTTGGTTTCATTTTCACAAAAAAGCAACTTAGGCTCACCTTCATAGTACAAAAACCAATCTCCTAAATGTTTTTCGTTGAGGTCGATTCTGTTTTCGATATAGGATGTAATATTCGGTTTATCGTTGATATTCCCCCAGTCCCATCTATTTCTAAACCAAAGCGTTGGCAATATCGTGAGATGCGCTTTTTCACTTGCTCGATTATGCGCTGTTATTTTAACCAAAATATCTTCCGTTTCCGCCTTAGCATATTCAATATAAATATCAAAATATTTGTTGTCGTTAAAAATACCGGTGTCGATCAATTCATATTCCGAGTCGTTGACCGTACGTTCTGCGTTGACGCGCCGCAGCTCTTCATAGGGAAATGCCGTCTGTGGATATTTGTACAACATTTTCATATAGGAATGCGTCGGCGTGCTATCAAGATAGTAGAAAAGTTCTTTAACATCCTCGCCGTGGTTTCCCTCGGTATTGTTCAACCCAAAAAAGCGCTCTTTCAATATGGAGTCCTGTCCATTCCAGAATGAAGGAGCAAAACAAAGATATTGTTTGTCATCGCTAATTCCGCCAATGGCATCCTCTCCCCATCGCCAAGCCTTACTTATGGCCATTTCATAATTGGTAAAATGCCAAGCGTCGCCATCGCTACTATAATCCTCCCTGACTGTACCCCATTGTCTATTGGAAACATATGGCCCCCAAGTTTTCCATTCTGGACTGCTTAACCGTTCTTTTTCTATACTCATATTTATGCGTTTAGGTGCTGTTTCGGTAGGAAAGATAAAAAACTTGTTTAAAATAATGGATATTGTAAGTTTGCTTCTGTGTATAATCCTTCGTTAAAAATAACATTTCTGGGTACGGGTACGAGTAGCGGCGTTCCTATTATCGGCTGTCATTGTCCCGTGTGTAGTTCCAAAGATCCTCGAGATAACCGCTTGAGGAGCAGCATATTGATAGAATCAGAGACCACAACCATTGTTATCGACAGCGGTCCTGATTTTCGTCAACAAATGTTGCGTGTAGGTAATGAGAAGTTGGATGCGGTCGTGTACACCCATGCACACATGGATCATATATTAGGTATGGATGAAGTGAGACCATATAACTATAATCAGAAAAAAGATATGCCGTTATATGCGAGCAAACCTACACAGGATGCATTGAAACGAATATTCTACTACGCCTTTGAAGAAAAAAGATTTCCAGGAATACCACAAGTTGTTCTGCACACCATAGACACGGAACCTTTTGTAATTGGCGACATTGAGATTTTACCCATACATGTCTGGCATTACAAAATGCCTGTTTTCGGGTTTCGTATTGGACGATTTACCTACATAACAGATGTCAACAATATTGATGAGGATCAGAAAGCCTTGATAAAAGGCTCAGATGTATTGGTTTTGGATGCGTTGGGTAAAGTGCCGCATATTTCGCATTATTCGCTTCCTCAAGCGATAGAAGTTGTACGTGAACTACGGATACCAGAAGTGTATTTTACACATATTGGACACAGCATGGGATTGTACGAAACGAGCGAAAAAGAAATGCCTGCCGGAATGCACCTTTCCTATGACGGACTAGTTTTGCATATTGATGCGGAGACTTCCAAATAAAGACGAAATTACTTTTTCCAAATTGGAATCCATTCCATTGTGAAAATGTCTTAACTTCGAAGAGAACTACAATAGCTGCTCTCATGGAAAACAAAGGCATAAAAGGTTGGCTTTCTTTTTCCAGAAAAGAAAGATCTGCATTATTGATACTAATCGTATCAGTGGCTTTGTTTTTTCTAGTGCCTTATATTTTTCCAAAAAAACAAAAAGAACTCACAGTCGCAGAAGATGTTATGGGAGCGAAAACTCTCATTGAGGGAAAACCAAGCGATGCCTTGTTTTCTTTTGATCCCAATACAATTGATTCTGTTGGATTCAAAAAACTGGGATTGCGAGATAAGACTATCATGACTATTTTGCATTATAGGGAAAAGGGTGGGCGATTCAAAAAAGCAGAAGACATCAGGAAAATATACGGTTTGCGAAAAGAGGAGGCAGATAAACTCATTCCTTATATCCAAATAGGATCTTACAATGTTACTAGTACGACAAGATCCGTTCCTACTTTTAATGGCAAGCAATACAGTTTTCCGTTGGAAGTCAATAGTGCTGGGGTGGATCATTGGGCTGCTTTGCCAGGGATTTCTCTGGCGTTGGCGCAGCGCGTTGTTCATTATCGCGATGCCATACATGGATTCAAATCCATTGAGCAGATTGGAAAAACCTATGGCCTTTCCCCACAAGTCTTCGATAAGATAAAGCCTTTGCTACGATTAACTCCAGAAATAACGACCAATATTGCATCGACCGACCATGTTTCCATTACAGAAAAACAAACTGTTGCCACCATTGAAAACAAAATTCCAGTGTCCGAAAAATTCAATATCAATACTGCATCCGAACAGGATTTGCTTTCTCAAAAAAGAATTCCGCGAAGTGTGGCAAAGGCAATTGTGATTTATCGAGAACAACATGGATTGTACCAACAAGTAGCGGATATCAAAAAAATCGTTTTTGTCAATGAAGAATTGTTTGCACGCGTAGAACCTTACCTCAAAGTGGAATAGCATTTTCCCTAAACAAATTGTATTT
The DNA here is from genome assembly GCA_003241175.1 of Pseudopedobacter saltans. Taxonomy (GTDB): domain Bacteria; phylum Bacteroidota; class Bacteroidia; order Chitinophagales; family Chitinophagaceae; genus Rhizosphaericola. Next base: position 1,391 of record QFOI01000083.1, on the reverse strand, counting down.
TTGCACAAATTTCTGAGATGAAAAAAAGTAGCTCCATTATATTGGCTTTTGTATTGTTGTTGGTAATTGCCGCTGTTTATCGTATTATTCCCGGTCGTCCAGGCGGATTTGCTCCACAATATTCTATGGCCGTCTTTGGTGGTGCTATTTTTTTGAAAGATAAAAAATGGGCCTTTTTGTTGCCTATTGGTTCCTTGTTTATCTCCGATGTGATTTACCAGATTTTGTTTAAAGCCAATTTGACTACAATGCCGGGTTTTTATTCAGGGCAATTGGTTAACTATGCGATTTTTGCATCTGTTACTTTCTTTGGTTTTTTACTGAAGAAGCAGAATGTTTTGAATATTGCGGTAGTTTCTATATTGGCGGCGACCTATTATTTCGTTGTTTCCAATTTTGCTGTATGGGCAATGACAGACTATTATCCACATACATATATAGGCTTAACTGCTTGTTACGAGGCTGCAATTCCTTTTTACAAATACAGTCTTTATGCTTCTCTTGTATTTTCAGCCTTGCTTTTCGGCGGTTATGCATTATTAGAAAAATACAAACTAAAATCAGAACAAGTTACTATATAGTTGCTCTAGAATTAAATCAAACCCTACCAAAATAAACTAAATTATCTAACATGCTTAGGCTTTGTATTCGTTTGTGCGGCCTTGTTTTATTTATACAATTCCATTTTTCAAGTCTTTATGCGCAAAAAGCGCATGTCAAAACGGAGTATTTTGATAAAAATAGTTTTCTGTCGAGTAAAGACAGTGCATTAAGCAAAAAGGTCTATTACAAATATGATGATTCTTGGCAGATAGATAGTTATGAACGGGATTCTTTGAGTGCTTCTTTTTGCCTGAAACGAGAGAAAATTGTTCCTGATACAGCCGAAAAAGTCAATTGGTATAAATCTACGTCTTTTTATAAAAATGGGAAAAAAGAGGAATATCGCCATAGCGAAGACACCATAACAGTCTATGCCGAACATTATTCTGAAAAAGGAAAAAAAGATGGTCAAGCTATCTGGGTGAAAGGTAAAATCACAAGTTCTAAAGGATGGGATGCTAAGGGAAAATTGATTCCCAATTTCATTTATGAAAAGGAGGCGGAGTTCCCCACTGGGCCAGATGGGTGGAAAAAACATATTTTCAAAACCATACACCCCGATGTGCCTTCGGAAAATGGTGCTCCTGCCGGAAAAAATTATACGGTTGTTGTAAGTTTTCTTGTCGATAAAGAGGGAAACGTAAAATCGGTCAAGAGTGAAAATGACCCTGGCTATGGTACGAAAGAAGAAGCTGAAAGAGTTGTAAAAGCTTCTGTAAAATGGAAGCCTGCTATCATGATGAACAAAAAAGTGATTTATCGTCAAAGACAGCAAATAACTTTTCAGG
>QFOI01000605.1 GCA_003241175.1 Pseudopedobacter saltans | reverse complement strand
TACTTGCATCAAAGGAAAATAAGATGGTAGTTCGCTTCTATTTAAAAGCGTAAAACCATTTTTTTCGTAAAATCGATGAGAAGCTTTCAATATATCGACTGTTCCCAAATATATATTTTCTATGTTTATTTTTTTACATTCGATTTCCAAGGAATCAAGCAACTGTTTGGCTATGCCAAATTCCTTGCCTCTAAAAGATTTGTTTACAAACATTTTTCGCAATGCGGCACTGTGGTGTCCAATATTGAGAAATGCTACAGTTCCAACCAAAACATTGTCAATAAATGCACCTAGAAAAATGCCACCTTTTGCTGTATAGTATTGATCGATATTTTCTAAATCTGGTTGGTCTTCTAATGTTACATTCACGCCAAATTCATTTTGTTGTATTGGAAGTATCAAGTTGATTACTTGCGTCGAATCTATATTGCCAAGTTTACGAATCTCCATTTCTTATTTTGTACAAATGTACGTAGTTAACTACATATATTTGTACAAACTCTTTGAAAAAAAACATTTTTTAATCTCTGAGTCCTTTTCCTTGAAGGATTTGTTCCGTGCATTTAGCAATGCGAGCGATTTTAGTTTCGGATTGTTTAGCCTGAGAGAAAAATATATTATATGCCCTTTGTCTGCCAGGCGTTAGCGCTTCAAATGCTTTTTTGAACGCTGGTTCTTGTTCGAATTTTTGTAAAAGTTCAATAGGAAAATCTTGTTCTGTGTTTTTTGGAATTTCTACTTTTTTCCCAGATTGTGCTATATGAATGGTTGCCTTAATGTAAAATCCAATTTCTTTCTCTTTTGAATGTATCTCGTCCGAACTTGTGAATCTAAGTTGACGCATTGTTTGGGAATTTTCTCCGGGTTTGTGAAGCAAATCGAATTTATCTTCTAAGAGTACACCGTTAAAAAATCCTAACAGGCAATATTCCTTGAAACTACTTATAATGAAGACATTGTGTTCATTGAATGTGTAACACGGTTGTTTCCATTTGTAATCTTCGTTTAGATTATATTGGGATACTATTTCCCTTAACAGAATGATTTCATTTTTCCATCTTTTTAGTTTTTGTATGAAATCGTCTACGTTACTATTTGTATTCATAACTATAAAAATAAAAATATTTTATTATTCTTCTATAAGTTTTACTTCAGGCAATTCTATAGTGAATGCGGTACCTTTTCCTTCAATGGAGTGTACATCGATGTTGCCTCCATGCAATAAGACAATCTGTTTGCACAAGCTCAGACCAATACCGCTTCCGTTCGATTTTGTTGAAAAAAATGGAATGAATATACGCTCTTGAATTTCTTTTTCCATTCCTTTTCCATTATCCAGAATCTTCAATTCTATAAAGTTTTCAGTAGCAGTGTCGGCAAATAATTGAATGCAAGGATTTGTGACATTTTTTACAGCATCTATCGCATTTAACATGAGGTTTATGAAAACTTGATCAATAAGACTTCTGTCAGCAGTAAGTTTCAAGTTGGTATTTTTAAGAATGATTTCTAACTCGATATTGTATTGTAGGAGTGTCGGTTCGAAAAGAATGTCGAGTGACTCGAAAATATCTCTCACATAAAAAACGGATAACTTTGGTTTTTCTATTTTATTAAGATTTCGATAAGCTTCTGCGAAACGCAACAAACCTTCGCTTCTAGTTTTAATAGTTTGCATGCCGAGGCGTAAGTCTTCTCTATCGCTTTTCTCTTCAC
>QFOI01000604.1 GCA_003241175.1 Pseudopedobacter saltans | reverse complement strand
CAACAACAGTCATATTATGGTGAATGGATTATATTGGAGAAGAGCGGTTAATAATGCCTGATAGAAGGGTTAATCACTCCTCACATATACCAAATATCCTGTTGGGTCTATTTCGAATTGCTCATCTGTTTGGAACTTGTATTGCAAACCGGAAAACAAAGATTGATAATGTCCTTCCAATTGTTCTCCAGTGATATTGGCAATCTGTGTTTGGTCTTGGGAAAAATTCAATAGTACAATCACTTGGTCATTGCCTTGTTGGAGTTTGAAGGCGAGTATATAAGGACTATTGGTGTTTAAAATCTTACAATGGATATCCGTATGGAAGCAAGTATTGCTTTTACGAAGTTCCAATAAACTTTTATAAAACTCATGCAGTTTTGGTTTTTCTTGCGTCCATTCTATTTGGTCTTTTTCGAAAAATGCCAATCTTTTTAGGTTAGGTAATTCTTGTCCACTATATATTAAAGGAATACCTGGAAACAGCGTTGCAAATACTGCCCATGTTTTGGCTAGACGTCCATATTTTTCATATTCCGACCCATTCCAACTGTTTTCATCATGATTACTGGTAAACCAAAGTTTGCATGCGTCAGGTAGGAGTTGCAGGTCTTCATTTAGTAAAGGATAGATGGGACTCAAATCTGTATTGGACGATTTGCTCATGTCGTTGGTAGCATGCATCCAGCGCCACGCATAATTGGCATCAAAGACATCCAAATATTGATTGTCATCGCATTCCGCCATCCAAAAAAGTGGTTTGGATTTGTCACATTCGGTTCTAGCACTTTGCCAAAAGGAGATAGGAACCAGGTGTGCCATATCGCAACGAAATCCATCAATATCAAAATGATCTACCCAAAATTTCATGGACGTAATCATGGCATTTCTCATGTCCATATTGGAATAGTCAAGGTCTACAACATCGATCCATCCATTTTTTTCAACAAAATTTCCTTGTGCATCTTTTTCGTAATATTCGGGATGGGACTGTGTCCATTCATGGTCTTGTCCGGTATGGTTGGCCACCCAGTCAATAATAATTTTCATTCCTAAAGAATGAACCGCATTGACTAATTGCCTAAAATCATTTTCGTCACCATATTCAGGATTGATAGTTGTGTAGTTGCTACAAGCATAATAACTGCCTAGCGTGCCTAGCCTCCCTTTTAGACTTATTGGCGTGACTGGCATCATCCAGATAATCTCAACACCCATTTCTTTTAGCCTTGGTATATGTGGCAGCAATGCCTGAAAATTGCCTTCGGCGGTATATTGCCTTGTGTTCATTTCGTATACATTGGTGCCTTGTCCCCAAGACACCAATGGAAATAATTTGCTCATTGGAACTGTTTTTTCTGGTTTACAAGTCGTCGTAGTTCAGATCCTGATTGTCGAAATCGTCAAGGTCAAGATTGAGCATCCCGCCAACAACATCGTTGAAATGGGTATTGCCTTCTGTTGACTTACGACTAATCAACGAGTACGCCGCCAAACCATACAATGCAAATTCCATCAACAATGCATTTTGTTTAACCGAAGCATGGGGAAATTTACTTTTGACTAAACCGTACAATCCGTCTACTTGGTATAGCAGGTTAACACGCTCATCATCTTTAACCGTATCAGGAATATCCAATGTGTTGCCTTTGTCGAACCATGCCTTGATGGCTTTGTAAGGATCCTCTTTCTCTGCACTTTCCACCACGGACTGTTTG
>QFOI01000082.1 GCA_003241175.1 Pseudopedobacter saltans | reverse complement strand
ATCCCTTAATCTCGGCATTGGCAATAAGTGCATCAAGATTGTTTCGGGCGTGGTTAAGCTGCGAGCCTACGCCACGTGCATTTTTTACCTGCCCAAAAGTATCAGATCCAATATTCGTATCTACTTCACCAAGGTTGTATTGCGCAAGGATATCAAAATACTCCTGCTCCATGGTATGATATACTGAACCTATAACCTTAAACTGGAAATTTTCCGATACGGTATATGTAGATTTTAAAGCTCCAAAATAAGTTGTGTATTCGTCTTTTTCCTTACCGTCATAATAGATTACCAAAGCCTGTGGCTCATCTATGGTACCAAAGTTAGTCTGACGGTATAGCGGCTCATAGTTGTATTTGTTTTGCGAAATGTCCAATCTGTATCCCATACTATAAAGCTGTTCAACACTTTGCTGAGCGGATTTGCTATAGTCGAATTCGCTGATGTAAGACTGTAGCTGCTCAAAGTCTTTTTCCTGTCTTTCAGTTTCCAGACTGCCACTTTCCGTGATCCGTTCCAACAGCCTTTTGGCGGTGTAGTCCTTACCAAGGTCGCTGCCGTTAAACACGCATTTGGTGTTGTGGTCCACGAAAGTGATACCGTAAACCATGGTTTCGTTCTCCCTGTAGAGAACGTCGACGCCTTCCTTTTTGAGTAGGAACCGAAAGGCAAAACGGTCCTTGACGGGACGACGCAACACCTTGTCTATGACAGAAGCCAAGCCCTGTCTGTGGGAAGCCCGTTTGACTTTACCCGCTTCAAAAACCTTCTCCAGATTCTTTAAAGTTGGTTTGGAGTAAATACTACTAGACTTGATGGGTACGCCGATGTGATTGCCTTTGGAATTCAGAACATGGTAGGTTAAACCACCTTTTTCAAACATTGTCGTTCCTTTTTCTCCCCTATAAGCTTCCACATTGAAACCACGCAGGACCGCGTTCATTTCCGCAAGGGAGGTGAACTTGTAGTCTCGAATAACAGCTCCTACTATATTGGACATTGCTGCCTTTGTCTCGCTTTTGCCGTAGACTACTTTTTCAGCAATGGGTTTTATTCCTGTAAGTTCTTCCTGTTTTTTGCTGGTTGCATTGACAAGACCATATTGTTCTTCAAGCTCCCTGCAGGCTTTCATACTCTTGGTTCTTCCCAGATTGTGGAGCGGAATCCTTGTCCTGTTGGAGCGTATATTGGTTGTAACCAGGTGCATGTGCTTATGTGCCGCATCCAGATGTTCATAAAGCAGATAGGGCTGTCCTTTAAACCCTATCCGGTTCAAATATTCCTCTGCAACCGTCCGCATCTGCGTTCTGTCCAGCGTGTCTTCCTTGGCAAAGTTGATGTTGATGTGCACGCAGTTCACTTGCGCTTCCTCATGTAAAGAAGCTAAGTCTGATAGTCTTTCCAGCTTCTCCGAAAAAGAAAGTTGTTCAGTTGATTTGAGATAACCAACCGCATCCATAAGGACCGCTTTTCCATTTGCCACCTTGTGCTCATTGTAGTTCACTGCTCCCTTGATGGATTTTCCTGTCACAATGTTTGCTACCATGCGTTCCACATTTTTTCCAGTAACTGTTGGATGTTGTTTGCCTTGTTGGTCAATTCCTTTTGCATGGACGTTGCCGTATTCAGCCAGAAGGCATTTAATTGGGCAGCCGGTATGGCATTGATGTTGCGCACAACCTGGTTGAAATTGTTTCCGAGTGCGGACAGTTCCCTTCGCAGCAAGCCAGCCTCTTCCATAAAAAGGTCTCTGGAACGGTCGTGCATAAATACCTTTATGGGTTTACCCAGTAGTACTTTTCGTACATAGCTGCTTAGGTGTAGGTCACTACTTTTCTTCCAGTCCAGTTGAAGCTTTTCAAACTCTTGTTCAGAGAACCTAAGGGTTATCCGATGGGTTTTGTTAGGGTTTACAGTATTCATAAAGATATAGTTGAACAAGTGAAACAATAGCTGAAAAGGCAAGTTCCGCCGCCTTTGACACCGTAATCCCGCGACTATGTGGCGGGTTAGCAAGCCCGTTGTCGGACAACGGTACAACTTGCTTCGTCAACGCTGACGATAAAGGCCTCCAATACAGCTTTTTTCGCGTGGAAAAACGGACTGTCGAACCGAGTGATAGAGAACTTGACAAAAGGGATATTTTATGATCTGTCTGTGTAAGGAAAATGCCGGGATGAAAAGGTTTCAGTAAAGTGTTTTGTTGGATTTTACCCTAACACTTTTTCTGCAAATACAGAAGTTCATCTCCTTCAATAAAGACCTTTATCTTTGAAAAATATGTTCTCTTTATAAGAGGCTTTCCCCAAAAGAAATCGCGTTAAAAAAAGAGAGACCGAAACTTTTTGTCCGTAATATTCATTGGCTATTTGTCCCTTGTTTCGTTTCACCATTCTCCATTTTGCAGATCAAGAAAGGTGTATATCGCTCGGCTTTTGAAGCTAAAATATTGGACTTACAGGAAGGCAAATTTTATTATACATTCTTTCTTGTGCATTTCCTTTTTGATTTTCTAAGTGGGTTTCTGAGGATGTATTGCCACTGAAAAAGATATTGTTTCCAGTTTTTAATTGGCCGTCCGGTCTGTGTTCGCCACCCACGTAACAACATGGTTTGGAGAAAGGTAGTGGCTTCTTTTTCGGTAAAACCTTTCTCGGTCATATAGATTTTTACCTGTCCTGCAGGTGGAGAAATTTCCTTTCCGTATCCTAAATTGGCTTTGTTTTTCTTTTGCATCGTTAAAGTTTTAAGGTTAGACAAACTGTTTAGTGTCGAGAATTTTGTCAAGTTCCTTCCGCGAATAGTAGATCACACCTCCGATCCTGGCAAAAGGGAGAGTACCGTTGTTGCGCAGGGTCTGTAGTGTCCCATGGCTGATGCCAAGCAGTTTTCTAACCTCGGCACTTTTGAGCCATTGTTTTTCCTGTGACGGCTTTCTGTCCGAAAGAACCAAACGGATATCAGAAAGCAATTGCTGTCGAAATTCAAAGAGAAGTCTCCTTATAGTTTCTGCTAGTAGCAGTTGTGATTCTGCTATGTTGGCGTTTTGATTTCTGTCCATGGTACTATGTTTTTGTCAGGACAAAAGTGGAAGATTTACTATTGAAAAATCACAAGGTGGGAACAAGTTGGGGTGTTAAAGGTTGTTAATAATCAACTAGGCGGTGATGCATCTTTAAATAATCATTGTAGTATCCTCAAATACAGAAGACAGAAAAAGAAATCCCGTAGGTAGAAACCTACGGGCCGTTGCTAACACATGAGAGAATTAGTTATTTCTGGTCAATATCTTTGATAACTAAGACTTCGATCTTACGTTCTTTTTTCCTTTATATCAACACCGTATTTTTTTAATTGCTTTCTTACGTTTTGTAAATCGTGGAGGTTACCAGATAGATATCTTCCGAATTTCCATTTTAGCTTCTATTCTTTTTTCAATGCCAAAATATCGATTGAGATCCTGTTGCATTATTCCTTTTAAGTTGCTTTTTCGGTTTTCAGAGATAGTGATTTGATAAGAATAGAGATTATCTTTTGACCAATCATCGAATTCATTTGTGCCTATTGGACATCTAAACGCACTCTTATCTTTTGTAAGAATAAGTGTTCGCATCCGTTTCCCCTTTGTTGCAAATGCTGATTCAAATAACGATAAGATATTGGACTTGTTGAACATAGTTGCACCACAAGTAAAGGACCGCGAAATTGCCAAAGACTTGGTTCTGGACATTATGGTTCGCTTTTACCGTCAGCAAAAAGACATCATCGTCGACAGTTCTTTGTCCTCCTATTTTAGAAAAGCCGCCAGAAACAGTGTATTGAACTACTTCAGAGACAAACTGCGTAGGGGGATTCCTGTTCCATTTGATACATTGTATGCCGACGGAAAAGATTCCGTAACGGAATGGATGGATCACAAAACAACAAAGGAGCAAATTTTACACGGTATTGACCAACTGCCTGACCAATGTAAAAAAGTGTTTATCATGAGTAGGGAGGATGGGCTTACTTACCAACAGATTGCAGAACAGCATCACATATCCGTTCATACCGTGGATCAACACATCCGCAAAGCACTACGTATCCTTAGAAAGCAGTTAGGACCACAGATTGTCTTTTGGCTGATTGTGGAAGGATTGAAGTAAAAATTTGCACCCCCTGACCACGTACTCTTGCCCGATTTCAGCTTTAGGTAATTAATAGTAATATAGAAAAGAGTGAGACATTCTATCTACACTCTTTCATGCGATTTAAGGCTAGTACTTTTTTTTCTCTAGTAAATAGTGGTCTTTAAAACTTGGGTACTCTCCAGCCATTTTCAGGAAAACATCTAAAGGTACAACCTCGACATTTCCATTCAAGTTAGCAAGAATACGTTTTACGCGATCAATGTCATTCCATTCCCTTACATGAACTGTCATAAAATAAGGTTTTTGGAAATTGATACGAATCAATTCATTAAGGTCTTCTGCCACATCGTTTTCTGGCATTCTTTCGTCTAAGTAATAATCGAAGGAAAGCAAAGGCTTCTTACCTACTTTTCCGAAAGTGTAGGATGGCGCATATCCGTTTACCATACCTATAATATTGGGCATTGCATTGAAGTATTTTTTTATGACAGACAATGGTAGGTCGTCATTTCCGACACCAGAGCTTCCTTCAGAATAGTCCATTGTTTCGAACACATTAAGATCCAATTTTTTGCAGATTGTATCTGCAATATGCATCAAAGGCTCAAATAATGAGTCAGGAATGGCTTTTGGATAAAGATAGCCAGGTCCTGATAAGGAACCAATAAAAAAATCATTGGGGGTTGCATTCTCATAATAGAATTGCAACAGAACAGGTGCCATCCAATACCAATTAATAGTTACTTCCCAAGCATATGGAATAGTACCTCTTTCTGGATTGTTCCATGAGCCTAATCCCAGTCCATCTGTTTGGACCAGTGTTATGTAAACTTTCTTCTCAGGTTTATAGGTCTGTTCCTCCTGCAGGTGATGATTGTTTTTAAACTTAAAGTCTTTGGAGGGAGGTGTCATGCTTGTAAAGCTCAGATTGGGAAACGTATTTAATCCTTCTACACGCATGCCGTGTTTGGACGTAAGAGTCACATAATTCCGTTCCAAATCTTTTCCATAACTGTGCCAGCCCATGACCATGGAAAAAGGATGCATCAAGCTTAATAAGGAATCTGCCAGACGGTATTCGCCTATATGCTTTGGATCTGTTGAAAGATCTACGAAAAAGGCTTTTTTGGACACCCCGAAATCTGCGATAGCAGGCATGATTTGATCTCCCGTAGCGCCACCCATCCATACTATATAATCCTTATTACACTCCTTTCCGTAGGCATTGTATGCCCAACGAAATATGGCTTCGTCATTCATGCCAATGAATCGATCACTGAAATCAGCTATTTTAGCTAAATGATGTGCCTTCATCAAGGGCTCCATTGTTTTAGGAACAACTATAGCATCTTTTAAACCAGCCAAAGTAAAAGCCACACAAAGTGAAGATCTGGAGTTCTCATCCCATACAATATAGCCTTTCAATTGAGCACCGAAGACCGATATGGCTTGGTCAACGGAAACAATTTGTTGGAATTCATAGTCGAGCCTATGTTCATAAAAACTTCTCAGGGTATAGGACTCCTTATATTCCCAATCCTTGGGATATTCCAGATAAAGCTGGGCTTTGGAACGATTTACAACTCCCTGCAAACTGATAAAAAAGGCATTTTCGCCCATCCCGCTTTTCAGATGCCATTCATTCTTCATAACATGTGTAAAAACCTGATGTGTTCCAACATGTCGGAACACATAGCGAATGACATGTTCCCGCCCTTTTCTAGAATGATAGACGTAAAGAAAACGGCGATCTTCTGACAAGTGATAGGTATCTACATGCTCCATCTCAGCAGAACCTTGTGAGAACTTAATGGTATAACGTTGGTTTACCCTAAAATCATGGCTATCCTTGTCTTCCTGATAACGGACAAATCCCTTTGTTTTAGGTATATAGTTAACACCCATAAAGTTCTCATAGGGCCATACGCGTTTTTCTATATCAAAACTACTCTCCTTTCCGTCCAAAGGAACCCGATAATGAAAAGTCAATGGATCTTCCGATGCCCAATACCAAGTGATATCCAATACATTTTGGGATGGTTTTATGTCCAATCTACAGTCGGAGAAATAAGGAAGATAGTCACTGGAATCCTTCAGTAAAACCCATTGACCAGACAAGGTAGAAAATTGATCTGGAGCCGCATTTGCCCTCGGATAATAAAAGAAAGAAATTAGAAAACAAATTATGTAAGAGCAATAAGATTTTTTCATTCGTAACATTTCGTTTGGAAGTATTTACAATAATAAGTCTGCGTGACTTTACATTTCGGAAGTACACGCTCTTCTTCCTCGTTTTATCAAATAAAGAAGAGCGGTACAACCAAAATGAAGCAGTTGTTTAATAGAGAGCATCGTAAGTCTCTCGCTATCTGGTCACCAAACAGCGTTTACTACAACTATCAATATAAGTCTATGGTACTTCGATTTATGGATTTTGGGTCTTAATAGCAGGGTTTAACAATAATTCACTCTCCAGCGGAATCTGAAAGGTGAAATCTTTCTGCGGTACGAGAATTGTAGATTTGTACAGATGATTGGGAGAACTGTTTCTATCCACGGAAATATTCCACCGTTTGTTGTCATAGAATTCAAATCCACCTTCACCCCATAGTTCGATGCGTCGTTGCAATTGAATTTCCGCCAGTAAATCATTTCCTTTTTTTGCGGACAACATGTATCCAGCATCCCGTTTTGAGGCCAATTGGTAAAGGGTTTGTTTTGCTGCTTCATCATCACCGGAACGAACCTCAGCCTCTGCTTTCAGCAACAACATTTCAGAACTCCGCATGTAAATTTCATTCTGATAATAAGCTGTTGTTTGACCAGTGACAATTCCTGCTGCAAATTTCAGACTGTTATACTTTGGATAGTTTAAGCTTGATCCGGAAGAGGGGTAAGTAATCACTATATAGTCACCCTGAACAAAATTTTTCTTTCTATAATCTGTCACCGGTATTTTATCATACAAGCGTTGATCTATGGCCATCCATGCGCCTTGGGAACCACCATATCCCCCTTCTCCGTAAGGGTTCATCCAACCAGGGAAAGAGCCTTGTCCCTTACTGGTAGTGGCATCAACTTTATATCCAAAAATGGCTTCATTATCCAAAATCGTCATACCCGAAGAGGTATATTGTTGTTCATTCATCAACGTTGGATATTTTTCAATAACCTCAGAAGCGGCCTTGATAGCTGTAGTCCAATCGCCCATAGTGAGCGCTGCACGTGCCAGCACCACGGAAGCTACAGTTCCATCTATATCTGTTCGATCATTGGTCATATAGTATCCAGACGTTTTAAAAAGCTGTATAGCGTCGGTCGCGTCGGCAACAATTTGGTTCCATACTTCTTGGGAAGAGGCCCTGTCCATTAATGGATTGTTGTTATCTAAGTGTAACGGTACACCAAGTTTATCCTTTCCACCACTAAGATAATCGTCCTGATATAGCCACATGAGATAAGTATACGAGAATGCTCTCACAGTTAACGCAGCCGCTTTGTACATCATGATTTTCTCATTTGTTCCATTAGCAACGGATAGGTCTACATTGGGAGGTATAAGGCTCAGAATTTGGTTGGCATAAAAAATATATTTGTAGAACGTATTCCAATAGATGGCAACCCTAGACGTATTCTGTTCACGATATGCTCTTAATTCATAGTCGTCAACCAGCCAGCCACCATTTCTATTGGCCAGGATCATGTCATTTCCTTTGAGATCCAGTAACATGTTAATGACAGAGAGATTTTTTGAATCTACAGAATTGACATAAGTATAACCATTGATAGCAGACACCATGGAAGTTAACATAGGTTGTAGCACTTGGTCTGGATTTTTTTTGACCAGTGCTTGAATGCTTTCTTCTGTCAAGGTTGACCCCAATGGGTCTATGTCTAGTTTTTTACTACAACTCGAGCATAAAAAAGCGCAGAGTAGCGAACAAACTATAAAAAAGTGATATCGTTTATTGAAAGAACATTTTTTCATAACCAGGTATTAAAGTGTTAAACTGATTCCTACTGTATAGGCTTTTATTTGTGGATAATTGAATGGATTAATTGTGGTTCCATCAATTACTTGTCTTGGATCTAATCCTTTCTTGGCAGATTTAAAGAAAAGGTTCTGTCCAGATAGGTATACACGCAATCCCTTGATTGTCCATTTGTTCAACATCGCGGATGGAAGTGTGTAACCAGCTGTTACAGATTTCAGATTGAAATAACCGGCGCTGAATAGACTGAAATCAGAATATTGGCCTTCACTTCCCCCGATTGTCCAGTTGCCATAGTTTGTCCCACCCAGCATTGTCATTGGGATATTGGAATCCGGATTTTCAGGACTCCAGCTATTGAGCATGTCTACATGTACCCCGCGACCAATCGTCTGTCCCATCAAATACTGGTATGTACGTGAAACCACCTTCCCGCCTAGTTGCCAGCTAGTTTGAATACCTAGATCAACATTTTTATATCGTAGATTTGTTGACAATCCGCCTACCAAATCAGGTGTGGCAGACCCCAATTCAAACCTAGTAGCCTGAGATCCTACCGTTGTGGTAACGATATCTCCAACGGCATGCCCGGTATAGTTGCCCAGGTCTGCCTCCGTAAGTTTTTTATACAACATACCCAATCCCGTTTCATGATCTACGCCTGCGTAACGATACATGTATAAGTTGAAATAGTCTGTACCAGGTCTTCTCAGATAGTTCCCTGCAAGATAACCCCCATTAAGACTTGCGGATCCCATGTTATCAGGAATTTCCAATAGTGTAGTGCGATACTTAGATGCATTGAGGCTAACAGACCAATCGAAGTCAGCCTTTTTGATCAGGTCCACACCTAGGCTTACTTCTATACCTTTGTTCAACAGTTGTCCTACATTTCTAAGTGATCCCGAGCGTCCTGCGGAGGATGGATAGGATACATTAAGCAGCATGTCAACTGTTTTTCTATGGAAATAGTCAACACTACCGTAGACCCTGTCCCAGAAACGAAAATCAACGCCAAGATTAAGGATCTGATTAGATTCCCATGTGATAGTTGGATCTCCCCATGTACTAGCCGATAGTCCAAAATTGGCGTCCGCTACGGTCCCTACTGCAGACAGGGTATAAGTATTGGTCCATGCATACAGCGCTGATCCAGGCAACCCGTTGTTCCCCTGAACGCCGTAACTACCTCGTATTCTCAGATCATTTATCCAACTGGATGCACTTTTAAGGAAATTTTCTTCAGAAATACGGTAGGCTCCACCCAAAGACCAGAATGTGCCCCAACGATTGTTCCTAAAATAAGAAGAGCCATCCGTACGCAAACTTGCAGAAAAATAATATTTGCTGTCAAAATTATAGTTGAAACGGCTGAGATACCCTTCTAATGCGTTTTTGGTCTCATTTCCATTCAGATACTGTACGCGAACTGCGTTGTCGAGACTAGGATCGTCCAAGGCATACATGTTATATTTGGAACCGTTCATGTACTTATTGGAGTACTGGTAGTATTCATGTCCTGCCAATGCATCTACATGATGCAAACCAAAATCTTTATTATAGTTAAGTAGTTGCGTCGTATTTATAGTCTGAGATTTAGCCCATTTTTCGGTAATCAAGCCATTGTAATCCCTTGCATCGCTTCCACTCTCATTGTTGCCATAGTACTTACTGTTGAAATATTGGCTTGCGACAGACAGGTCCGCAGTGAACTTGAAATCCTTCCATAGCTTTGCTTCCAGAAATCCCCTAGCCGTAAAATAATCGATACTGGTCCGAGTTTGGTCTTTTTCGAAATAAATGGCGGGAGAATATCCGTTAAAAGAAGCGCGTTGCGTTTTTCCATAAGGAGAATAGGTCTGATTAGTCCCCATGTCATAGACCACGTTTCCATCGGCATCGTGAATCACTTGGCCGTTCACATCATAGGCATAGATAGGATAGGTCGGAGAAAAGAGATTCATGAAGGTGAAAATATTTGTATTCGTAGCACCACCTATATAGGATTGTGGAGCATTTGAATTGGTCTTGGCATAAGACATATTGACACCTCCCTTCAACCATTTGTTTATCTGCGTGTTCAACTTCAACATTGCCGAATACCTGTCAAATGCAGACCCCATTACGTAGGATGGATTTTTCAATACTCCTGTAGAGATGTAATAGTCGGTTTTGTCTGTAGCCCCGCTTATGTTGACATTATATTCCTGCCTCGTAACTGTTTTCAAAAAATAGTCTTGCCAACTGTCATGGTAAAGCAGTTTGGCATCGCTGCGAAGTTTGCCAGTTGATGGTTCTATAAGGGTTGTACCACTGGGTATAGAATAAGCCATATAGTTGCCTAATCCATTTCCTGTATTACTAGATCCGTTAGCAGTAAAAAGATTGTCACTTGCATATTGACGGGCGGCAGCTTCATCCATGCCTTTGTTGTACCGCATGTAGTTGTAGATCCCTTTCCATGTATACTCATAATAGGTACCGGGGTCACGTATCACATCGAAGTCAGAAACACCCTGGCTTACAGCACCCGTCTTTATATCAAATGTTATAGCCGGGGCACCCGTTTTACCTTTTTTGGTAGTTACCAAGATTAAGCCATTGGCTGCCCTAGAGCCATAGATGGAATTGGATGCCGCATCTTTTGATACCACTATGGATGCGATGTCGGCCGGATTCAGGGAGTTTAATGGAACATTGGTTACAGCCCCATCAATAACAATCAATGGATCATTCGAAGCATTGACGCTACCCATTCCTCGTATACGCAACACAGCATCTGTTCCCGGTTGTCCACTACCACTAGCGGTTTGCAAACCGGGCACAGCACCTTCCAATGCCTGACTGACACTAGATACTGTTTGTTGTTCAATCGTTTTTGAAGAAATAGTGGCTACTGACCCCGTAAAATCTTTTTTCTTTGCCGTTCCATATCCAACAACTATAAGTTCGTCTAAAACAGTTGGTTTATTTTTCAATTGGACACGTAGAAATTCAGC
>QFOI01000603.1 GCA_003241175.1 Pseudopedobacter saltans | reverse complement strand
TTATTAATATTTCAATACCTTTTTTTGTTTCATCTGTTGATGAATTTGTAAAAACTATAAATGCTTTGCCCGTTTCCTTTATAATTTGTACTTGTGTAATAAATGCACCTGCATTTCCTTCATTATATGCAATATGATGATTTGTTACTGTCTCAATCTTGTTGAACCAACCAAATGAAAATGTAGGCAAACCATAAAGTAATTTATCAAAAGTTTGCGATGAAAGAATTTGTGACTGTCCATTAAGTCCTTTCAGTTGCAGTTGAATAAATTTTATATAGTCAGGTAAACTAACATTGATGTTGCCTGCTGATAAAAGCCAATTTAATTTGTAATTGTCAAACGGTGGTAAAGGTTTTAGGTTTATATCGTGTCCCCACGGTTGCAATGTGTCCGATAAGTTTGGATAGTCAAAACCAAATACAATTCCTTGTGTGTTACCAAAGTCTGTAATCAATTCTTTGAAAGACTTTTTGGTCGCTCTTTCTAGCATAAGTCCTGCTAAAATATAATCAACGTTAGAAGGTGTCAAACCATTTTCACTTTGCATCGGATTTTGAGCAAGGAAATATTTTGCAAGCTGAAAGCGTTGTTCTGCATTGTTTCCTGTGATTTGTTTCTTTGTTGGTTTGTCAAAAGTATAAGTGTAAGCTGCTAGTTTTCCTCTAAATGTTAGCAAGTCTTGCAATGTAATATCGTGATATTCTTTTTGGCTTTTTTGTTTTAGCTCTGGAAGCAAGTCAAAAATTTTTGTATTCCATTTAATTTTCCCTTGTTCAACAAGCAATGCAGCGATGAAAGAAGTTATTGCCTTTGTATTTGAACCAATATGAAACCTGTCATCTGGTTTGGCTTTAAAGTCTGTATTAATTCTTTGTACGCCCAAAGTCTGAAATTCAATTATTGTATCTGCCGAAACAACTGCAAATGCAAGCTCCGGAATTTTATATTTTATTCTGACACTGTCGGCAAAATTAATTTTTGTTTGTCCACTTACAACGAAGAAGATTGTTAAGAAAAACAATGTAGTAGAAAGTTTCTTCATAATTTGTAGGGTGTCACATTAATATGGCAGGTAACGTTCTCGGGGTTGATGTTTGTGTGACGAAAATAGTAATTCTTCAGTTCAAATTTAGTACAAAAGTTCAATAATGATATTAAGTTGAGCTGATATTCTTTCGCCCGTCACAAAACATCAATCCCATGTTAGCGGCTGGCTTGTTTTTTATCATATAATTGGAGTTTTTGACTAATACAACTTCAAATTCGTCATTAAGTTCCATGATTTCTTTTCCATTTGTTAGTTATATTATAAATGTTTAGCCCTAGGTTTTGCCCTGATTGTCCGCAAAAAGTTTCCCATTCTTTTTTGGGTGCGAACCAATAGCAAATTTTAGTGAAATCTGCAACATTGTCTCCTTCAATTTCGTACAATTCTTCAATAAAGTCGCTTTTGAACTTGTTGAATTCATTATTATTATTCACTATTTCAGCTAAAAGTTTTTCAGCTTTATGTAGATCCTCAAATAATTCAAATAAATCCCATTCCTTCCAATATTCTAATTTGGAAAGTCTTTCAGATTTTCGTTTTTGGAATAGTTGGCTGAACATAAAGTTGGTTTAAGCTTGCCGCTAACGGAAAACTCATTGGCGATAGTGGCGGACAAATTTGGACTGAAAGATCCAAATTTGCACGACAGTGAGCCGATGTGTTTTCACAAAGCTAAATTAA
>QFOI01000081.1 GCA_003241175.1 Pseudopedobacter saltans | reverse complement strand
CCTTGGACACCCGTTAGGTTGTACAGGCGCTAAACTATCTGTTCAATTGTTCAATGAGTTGAGAAGAAGAGAAAAAAAATATGGTGTCGTAACCATGTGTGTAGGCACGGGTCAAGGAGCAGCTGGCGTCTTTGAATTACTTAACTAATAACAATTTTATCCAATATTTTAAATACTTTTTATATGTCTACAAAAACTAAATCAATTAAGGGCGGTGAATTTATCATCAAAGAAACAGCCGCTTCAGATATCTTCATCCCAGAACAATGGAATGAAGAGCAATTAATGATGAAAAAAACTTGTGAAGATTTTTTGGCACAAGAAGTTTATCCTTATTTGGACAGAATCGACAAACTAGAAGAGGGTTTGATGCCGTCTATAGTTGAAAAAGCAGGCGAATTAGGTATTTTGGGAGCGAATGTCCCTGAAGAATACGGCGGCCTAGGTTTTGATTTCGTTACTGGTATGTTGACTAGTGAGGTCATTGGTATGGGATATTCAGCAGCAGTAGCTATTATGGCTCATACAGGTATTGGCACACTTCCTATATTATACTACGGAAATGAAGAACAAAAGAAAAAATATGTTCCAAAATTGGCTACAGGTGAATGGAAAGCAAGCTATGCTTTGACTGAACCAAGTGCTGGATCTGACGCCAATAGCGGTAAAACAAAAGCTACTTTGTCTGCTGATGGTAAACACTATATTTTGAATGGCCAGAAGATGTGGATTACCAATGCAGGTTTTGCGGACGTATTCACTGTATTTGCAAAAATTGATGATGACAAAAAATTGAGTGCCTTTATAGTTGAAAAGGATTACCCTGGAATTTCTTTGAATGCAGAAGAAAAGAAAATGGGTATCAAAGGTAGCTCTACAAGACAAGTATTTTTCAACGACTGTATGGTACCTGTTGAAAACCTTTTGTCAACAAGAGAGAATGGTTTCAAAATAGCAGTAAATATTTTGAATATAGGCCGTATTAAATTGGGTGGTGGTGCGATTGGCGCATCAAAAGCAGTTATTAACCAAGCAGTTAACTACGCTAACGAACGTGAACAATTTGGTCGTCCTATTTCCAAATACGGCGCTATCCGCTACAAATTAGCTGAACAAGCTATCAAAACTTATGTAAGTGAAAGCGCTTTGTATCGTGCCTCACAAAATATTGATGACGCTGTTAATGCCTTAGTGGAAGATGGATTGGATTTTGCGCAAGCTAAATTGAAAGGTATTGAACAATTCGCTGTAGAGTGCGCTATTTTGAAAGTTCACGGTTCAGAAACTTTGGACTATGTGGCTGACGAAGGTGTTCAAATATATGGTGGTATGGGATTCAGTGCGGAAGCACCGATGGATCGCGCATACAGAGATGCTCGTATCAACAGAATCTTTGAAGGAACAAATGAAATCAATAGAATCCTTATAGTTGATATGATATTAAAACGAGCAATGAAAGGAGAATTGGATTTGATGGGACCAGCACAAGCCGTTGCTCAAGAATTAACATCTATACCTAGTTTTGAAACACCAGATGACAGCATTCCTTTTGCATCAGAAAAAGAACAACTACGCAAACTTAAAAAAGCCTTGATGCTGGTTGCGGGAGCTGCTGTTCAAAAATTAATGCAAAATCTTTCTAAAGAAGAGGAAGTATTGATGAACATCGCAGATATCGCTATTGAAATCTATGCTGCAGAATCTGCATTGCTACGTGTAGAAAAAGTAGTAGACACTTACGGAGTAGAAGCTGCTGGTGTTAAAGTTGATATTGCAAAAGTTTATCTTAACGATGCAACAGATAAAATCTGGAAAGCGGGTAAAGACGCATTGAACAGTTTCGGTGAAGGCGATGAATTGCGCATGATGTTAATGGGCTTGAAACGTTTTACAAAACAAGAACCATTCAATGTCAAAGAAGCTCGTCAACGCATCGCTCAAAAATTGATTGCTGACAACAAATATTCTTTGTAATATACCAAATAAAGCCAATGGAGTTTTACCTCCTTGGCTTTATTTAGATTTGAACAATTAATAAAGTTTATAGAAAAATGAAAATATTAGTGCCAATTAGTCAAGTACCGGATACTACGGCTAAAATTAGTTTTACAGATAACGACACAGAATTGAACGCTGCTGGAGTTGCGTTTATTATCAACCCATACGATGAGTGGTATGCGCTCGTAAGAGCATTAGAATTGAAAGAATCCGGAAAGGCTGAAAAGGTTACAGTGATACACGTGGGACCTGCGGCAAATGAAGCTACAATACGTAAAGCGCTAGCTATAGGTGCTGATGATGCTGTACGTATAGATGGTGATGGAGATAGTAGTTTTGTTGCTGGACAGATCTCAGATTATGCCAAAAGCAATGGCTATGAACTTATTATGTTGGGTAAAGAAACTATTAGTTACAACAGTGCAGCAACAGGCGCTTTAATTGCGGGGGATTTGAATTGGAACTACATTCCATTGGCTACTAAACTAGAAATAGACGGTTCTAACGCTACGCTAGAACAAGATGCGGATGGTGGAATCTCCGAGTTGTTGGCAACTTTGCCATTGGTGATTTCTTGTGCCAAAGGTATGGCAGAACAAAGGATTCCTAATATGCGAGGTATAATGGCAGCACGTACAAAACCTTTGGCAGTTGTAACACCTTCTTCAGATTATGCTAGTCTTACGAATGTCGTTTCTTACAAGCCTTCGGAAGGTAGAAAAGCTTGTGTAATGATTTCTGAAGACAATGTTGAGGAGTTGGTTGAACTGCTTCACACAAAAGCGCGTGTCATTTAATTTTGTAATTAAACTTTTCATGAAACACTATAATGTTTCAAAATAAATAGTAAAAAATGAGTGTTTTAGTATATATAGAACCACATAAAGGAAAAATTAAAAAATCTTCATTGGAGGCTGTTAGTTATGCTGCCAATATTGCTGGGCAAACTTCAGGAACCGTTACAGCGATTACTTTTGAAGGTAATGAAGATATTTACGCAGCTATAGGAAATGCTGGTGCTGACAAAATTTTGTCTATCAAAAACGAAACTTTATCAAATGGGTTCAATATTAAAGGTTTAGCGGAAGCAGTTGCTCAAAGTATTGAAACCGAAAGCGCTTCTGTTATAGTATTCCCATTTGATGGTTCTGGTCAAGCTGTGGCACCTTATGTTGCTTCTTTAAAAAAAGCGGGTATTATTTCAGGTGCTACTAGTTATCCAACAATTAAAGGGGATGCATTTGAAATTACCAAAAATGTATTTTCTGGGAAAGCAACTGCATTGTATACAATTAGCAGCCCAATAAAAGTAATTTCTGTTTTACCTAATTCTTTACCTGTTGAAAAAACTGGCAAAACAGCTTCTGTTACAGACTTTTCTACAACTATAAGTGATGGTGGCGTTGTATTGAAACAGTTTAAAGTCAATGAAGATGTTGCTCATGGAGGAGTTCCTTTGCCAGATGCGGAACTAGTTGTAAGTGGCGGTAGAGGGTTGAAAGGTCCAGAAAATTGGGGGATAGTTGAAGATTTAGCCCATGTCCTAGGGGCGGCGACGGCTTGTTCTCGTCCTGTTTCGGATGCTGATTGGAGACCTCATCATGAACATGTTGGACAAACAGGTATTGCAATACGTCCAAACTTGTATATAGCAATTGGTATTTCTGGTGCTATCCAACATTTGGCAGGTGTAAATGGTAGTAAAACGATTGTTGTAATTAATAATGATCCGGAAGCGCCGTTCTTTAAAAATGCAGATTATGGTATAGTTGGTGATGCTCTTAAAGTAGTGCCTAAACTAACTGAAGCAATCAAAGCATTTAAAGCTAAAAGTTAAAAAAAACATTACGGATATAGTTGTTGCTAAGAAACTATATCCGTATATTTATAGTATTGAATTGGTTGGATTTGTAAACACATAATTACCAATAGCTTCTTTTACGATTGGATGTAAGCTAATAAAGAATAACGTTGCATGCTATGAACAGACTTTTCGATGTACTAATGCCAGGAAATATTGAGAAACTCCCAGAAGAATTACTTCGCTATAAAAAAGACGAGGAGTGGACTTATTATAGTCCGCAAAAGACGAGAGATTTGGCATTTGGTTTAGCTTCCTATTTTATCGATAAAGATTTTAATACAGGAAAAACTGCAGAAGAAAAGTCAAAAATTGGTTTGATATGTTTTTCCAGACCTAATTGGCTTGTAGTGGATATTGCAACTCAACTATCAGGAGCGTTGTTGGTTCCTCTTTATCCCAATATAACATCAAACGAAATTGTACATATTTTTAACGAAACGGAAATCAAAATTTGTTTTGTTGGCAATATGGAACTATATAATTTGTTGATAAGTCTACAAAGCGATATTCCAACATTAAAAGAAATCTACGTGTTTGACGATCCTAATCCAGAAAATAATTGGGAGAATGTCGTGAAACCATTTACCCCTGAACTTGAAAAGGCAGTTCTTGAAAATTCTAAATTAGTAGAAGAGGACGACATAGCAACTATTATATATACTTCAGGAACAACTGGAATGCCCAAGGGCGTTATGCTGACACACAAAAATATCCTTTCCAATGTTAAAATGTGTTCAGACCAGGCAGTTTCCAAAATACCTTTTACTAGAAAGAGATCCCTCAGCTTTTTACCACTAAACCATATTTTTGAGAAGACTTTGATGTACTTGTATTTGTACAATCAGTTTTCTGTTTCTTTTGCTGAAAATATTGAAAAAGTAGCTCAAAATCTACAAGAAGTACAGCCCAATGTTTTTTGCACTGTTCCTAGATTATTGGAGAAAGTATATGAAAAAATCCTGCAAAAAGGACAGTCTCTAAGTGGTTGGAAGAAAAACCTTTTTTTCTGGTCCATAAAGCTTGCCAACCAATATGAAATTTCGGGGAATAAATCTTTTTTGTATAAGTTAAAATTGGCCATTGCAGACAAGCTTATCTATAGCAAATGGCGAGCTGCATTAGGAGGGAATGTTCAGGCTATTGTAGTTGGTGGTGCCGCTTGTCAGCAGCGATTGATTAAAATTTTTGGTGCGGCCAAGATTGTTATATTGGAAGGTTATGGACTAACGGAAACATCACCCGTAATTTCCGTTAATAGATATGCAGCAGAAGATAGAAGACTTGGTACTGTTGGTCGGATATTGGATGGCGTTCAAGTAAAGTTTTTGGAAGATGGTGAAATTCTTTGCAAAGGAGACAGTATCATGCAAGGGTATTTCAAACGTCCAAAAGAAACTGCAGAAGCGTTGACGGACGGATGGTTTCATACTGGTGATATCGGTATTATGGAAGATGGTTTTTTGAAAATTACGGATCGTAAAAAAGAATTTTTAAAAACCTCTGGAGGTAAATATGTATCTCCACAGCCTATCGAAAATAAATTGAAGGAAAATTACCTAGTTGAACAGATCATGTTGGTAGGTGACGGACAAAAATTTGTGTCCGCTTTGATTGTACCAAATTTTCCATCTCTCAAAGAATGGGCACAAAAGCATGGAGTTTCCTTTAAGGATAACAATGATCTTATAAAATCTCCAAAGATTGTTGAGCAGTTCCAAACAATCATTGACAAATACAATCCAGAGTTTAACCATGTAGAACAAATAAAGAAATTTACTTTGATTCCTGATGAATGGACTGTAGAGTCGGGTGACCTCACTCCTAGTGTCAAGATGAAAAGAAAAGTGATCACAAAAAAATATGCTACTGAGATCGATGCCTTTTATAGTCAAGAAACTGCTAACGTTTAGATCAATTCCAATAAGTAATTGCCATGTCAAATAAACATATTTTTTACGAAGGTCAGGCAATATGGTCGATGATAGACATCAATGGCCATCTTAGACATAGTGCCTATGCTGATTTCGCGGCTCAAGCGAGAGTCAATATTCTTGAAAAAATGGGATTTTCCAAGGAGCTATTTCGATTGCATATTGGTCCAATTCTTTTCAGGGAAGAGTTGGTTTATCTTAAAGAGATTAGGATGAATGACTATGTGGAAGTCAGTTGCGAATTGGTGAAATGCAACGAGGATGCCTCTAGATATACTTTACAATCTGTCGTTTACAGAAAGTCGGACGGCGTTAAAGCCGCTGAAATCAATGTAGATGGTGCTTGGCTGGATTTAAACAATAGAAAACTTACCGCTATACCTGAAATTATGAAAACGACCTTTTTGAATATGCCAAAGGCCAATGGTTTTAGAGTGGAGGTCATGTCCTATTAGTTCTTAAGAAATTTTTTGTCATATACTTTTTCCTTTTTTCACAAACTTTTTAAAATTTTAATTGCAATCCATATGAAACGTTTATTAGTCACACTCTTATTTTTTTCACCAACTCTAATCTTTGCACAAGGTTATCAACTCAATTTGCAAAGTATTAAGCAACAAGGTATGGGAGGTACGGGTACAGCCGGCACCCAAGATGCATCAAGTCTTTACTACAATCCAGGTAGTGCTTCGTTTCTTAAAAGTAATAGTTTTACTGGGGGCGTTAGTCCTGTATTCTCCTATGGAACTTTTACAGATAGGGCAAGTGGAAAAGAAACCAAGGCAGATAATCCAGTAGTTCCCCCATTTAACCTCCATGCAATATTTGGAAATCCATCAGGTCGTGTAAGGTACGGTTTATCTATCTATACACCATTTGGAAGTACCATGAAATGGGAAAACGACTTTACAGGTCACTATGAAATAACCAAAATATCTTTAGTTTCAATAGCGTTTCAGCCTACTATTAGTTATAAAGTAACAGATAACTTTGGTATTGGTGCTGGCTTTGTTTACGGTTATGGAAATGTAACTCTTGATAAGGACTTGCCTTTAAATGAATATGATGGTAGCTTTGCAAATGCCGACTTAAAATTTCATGCTTCAAGTTATGGATATAATATAGGTGCTTACTATAAGTTTTCGGACAAATTTTCTATTGGAGCAACTTATCGCTCTGCTTTAAAAATGAAAGCTAATAATGGGAAAGCTAAATTTGATATACCTTCTTCCCTTTCCGATGAATTTCCTAACCAAAAAATCACAGCAAGATTGCCTTTACCGGACAACTGGAGTTTTGGTTTAAAGTATGCGCCAACAGACCGATTGATAATTCAGGCAGACTTTATGACGTCCAATTGGAAACCATATGACACTATAACCATCCACTTTACGGAGCAAACAGCAAATTTAGGAGATACGAAACTTGTTAGGTTATATAAAAGAGGTTATTCTTATAGATTAGGTGCACAGTACGTTTTTGATCCAAAATGGCAAGGACGTGTAGGTGTATCTTATAACAAATCGCCTATTCCTGAGGACTGAGTTAATGCCGATGTTCCTGATGCCAATAGGTTTATTCCATCAGTAGGTTTGTCATACAGAGCTTCTGACAGATTAACAATCGATGCAGCATTCTTGTATGAACATATCAAAAGATCAGGTGAAAATAGATTGTCACATATTAACGGAGATTATAAATTCAATTTATTCATCCCTAGCGTAGGTATTAACTATCAATTTTAATCTCTCTAAATTTATTTCAGAATGAAAAAGAATTATATAAATATATCACTAGCCTCTATCCTACTATATCTTTCCAGTTGCACACCAAAAACCGATGTTCCTGCAGCTACAAAAGGAAGTATTGATGTCTCTAAATACGTTGCCATAGGTAACTCCATAACTTCCGGATTTGCGGATGCAGCTTTATACTATGATGGTCAAATAGTATCCTATCCCAATTTATTAGCCAAACAATTTGAAGCCATTGGTGGAGGCTCTTTTGTTCAACCTCTGGTACCTCAAAATTCTGTTGGTATTGGAAGTAGTGGGAATGCAAAATTAATTTTAGGTATTGTAGACGGAGATCTTTCCCCTATTCCAGCAGCCGCCAGTGGAGATTCAAGTATCTGGAGAACTAGCGTAGCAGCCACTGGCCCATTCAATAATATGGGAGTACCTGGTGCAAAAGCGATTACAACTGTTTATCCAGGTTATGGAAATCCTTTACTTGGAGCAGGCAGGTTCAATCCCTTTTTCTATAGGATGACTACTGCCCCAGCCACAGCTTCAATACTTTCAGACGCGGCTGCACAAAATCCTACCTTTTTCAGTATGTTTATAGGTAGCAATGATGTCTTAGCCTATGCATTAGCAGGCGGCGCATCTGATGCTATCACACCTTCAGCAGGTTCAGCTGGAATTGGCTTTGATGCTAGTATAGACTTGATAGTCAATACTATGACAGCGAATGGAGCCAAAGGTGTTGTTGCTAATGTTCCTGATATTACAACAATTCCTTTTTTCACTACTGTTCCTTATAATCCACTTACTTCATCTGTATTAGGAAGTGGTGATACTGCTGTTGGGTCAGCAACTATCACAGCATTAAATACTGGACTATATGGGCCTTTAAAACAAGCGTTAACAGCGTTTGGAGCTGGAAATAGAATCAATCTATTATCTTCATCAGCATCTAATCCATTATTGATAAAAGACTCAACTTTGACGAATTTATCGGCACAGTTAACTGCTGCATTAACACCTAGCTTAGGTGCTTCGACAGCTACTGCATTCGGACAAATATATGGTCAAGCTAGACAAGCAACTGCAAATGATCTTGTCTTATTGTCTTCGAGGTCTGCTATTGGTGCTACTGTTACCGGAGCTCCAACTTCAATTAATAAAAATGGCATCTCATATCCTATGGCCAACTTGTATGTTCTGACACAAGCAGAAGTCACTGCTATTAAAACCGCAACTACTGCATTCAATACTAAATTAAAAGCGGTTGCCGCAAGTAAAGGTTTGGCATTTGTTGATGTTAATGCATTCTTAGCACAAGTACAAACAGGTATTCACTACAATGGTAGAGACATTACTGCAACTTTCGTGACAGGCGGAGCGTTTTCGCTAGATGGTATCCACTTGACACCTTTGGGAAATGCGATGCTCGCCAACAAATTTATTGATGCCATTAATTCAACTTATGGCTCTACTATAAAGGAAATTGATGCGTCCAATTATATTGGTGTTAAGTTTCCGTAAAACACAATTTATTTACTTATTAAATTTTTAACATGAAAAAATTCTTGAAATCATTTTTGATAACGGCCTTATTGACGACAGTTACCACTCTAGTAATGGCACAGGATGTCATTGAAGGAGATTGGTTAAACGAAGAAAAAGAGGGCAAAATAGAAATATACAAACATTCTGATGGTAAATATTATGGTAAGTTAGTTTGGCTGAAAGACCCCAATCGTGATGGTAAACCTAAAACAGATGTCAATAACAAAGATGCTAAACTGAAAAATCAACCATTGATTGGATTGAATATCTTGAAGGGTTTTTCTAAAGACGGTGATATTTATTCAGGTGGGACTATTTACGATCCCAAAAACGGAAAGACCTATTCTTGTAAAATCACTGCAAAAGACAAAAATACATTGAGTATCAGAGGATATATTGGTGTTTCCTTACTTGGCCGCACTACAGTGTGGACCAGAACTACAAAATAATATACTATGGCAGATTTAACTTTATTGGAACAGGCAGCGGCGGAAAGCAAAACGCTTCCAAGCAAACCAGACAATGATACTTTGTTGAAATTGTATAGCCTTTACAAACAGGCAAAAGAAGGTGATGCTCCCGAAAAAGGAGAATACAATATGTTTGATTTTGTGGCAAAGGCAAAACATCAAGCCTGGTTACAATTAAAAGGAGTCTCTTCGGAACAAGCAGCCGATGATTATATCGCACTTGTCAAGCATCTAAAAGAAACCTTATAAATTGGAAGAAAGCGCAGATTTAATATTTGCGCTTTCTTTTTTAGCTTAATTTTCCATTCTAAAATATATCACCATGGCCAAAATCAATGTTTATTTAAATTTTAAAGGAAATTGCGAAGCCGCATTTGACTTCTACAAATCCGTATTCGAAAAAGAATTCACTTTTATTGGACGTTTCAAGGATATTCCACCTTCAGAAGGTATGCCCGCTATACCTGCAGAAGTCGCTGATAAAATAATGCATGTTTCTCTTCCAATCAATGATGGAAATATGTTGTTTGGTAGTGATGTCGTTGACGGTTTTTGTGGCGATTACCAATATATTCCCGGTAACAATATTTCCATATCAATTGACACCGAATCGAAAGAAGAGGCTGATACGTTATTCAATCGTCTAGTGGAAAATGGAAATACGACAATGGCAATTGGTGACACTTTCTGGGGCGCTTATTTCGGCTCTTTAACTGATCAGTTCGGTATTAATTGGATGATTAACTATGATTACAAACCAAACAATTAATTTTTTGTTTGTACCAATTTGACTTCATATATCGGGCTAAAAAGATAAGTTAGCCCGGTTTTTATTTCCTGGCAGACATATCGCGTCCGCCGCTTTTCCTTTTTTATAAAAATCCGTCCTTGTTCGTCCGCGAAAGGTGTATTGAATGGAACTTTTTCTACAGGTACATAACCTTCTCTTTGTGGATCATATTTACGCAAAACCCTCATAAGACTTAACTCCCCGCCACAACTAGCAGCTGGACTTTGTATCGATTTTTTTAATTCCACCATGATATCGGGAGGGAAAATTTTTTCCTTGACAAAAGATGCCAACAAAATGGAATAATGTTGTTTCCATTCATCCCCGTGTGGAAGGACTCGGTGTCCAAACTGATCAAACGTAAGAAGATGTGCAAGCTCGTGCAACAATGTGATGAGAAAAGAATATTTGTTCAGGTTTCCATTAACGCTTATCCGATGGTTTTGGTTACCATGGGCATTACGATAATCACCTAGAATACTTTTTCTTGCTTGTGTGACAGTGAGGTGTACATTGTATTGATGCAGATATCCAACCACAAGATCAAAACTACCTTCCGGAAGAAAACTATTGAGCGCACTTAGAGGATGTTCAACTTTTTTTCTCATTTTGTTTTTGTCGCAACAACTTGAAGGCGTCCCTAACTTCTAATACAGTATAGAGGACATACAATCCCATGCCGATAAAGATAGCAGGTTTGTTCCTAGCGGGACCAACTGTATAAACGTAAATAAAAGTAGCACTTACCAAAACGAACAATTTCAACAAGAAAGAACCTTGTATACTTCTTATA
>QFOI01000602.1 GCA_003241175.1 Pseudopedobacter saltans | reverse complement strand
CCGTTGACAATCTGTTGCTTGACCAGTTTACCATCAAGACTATAGACTACGACGTTGGATGCGTTGGAAGGTAGATTCACTACCTTGATATTGTCTGTTGCCGGATTAGGATAGATAGAAAGTGCGGTACTGATACCATTCACGTAATTGACACTGGTGACATTCCCTAGGCTGGAAGTCCCATCTTTATCCACTTGGTTCAACCTGTAGTAGTTCGTTCCATACAATGGAGACTCGTCTTTGTACGTGTAGCTATAGCCAGCACCCGTACCACTTGGATAATAGCTATTGACAACACCAATATCTGTCCATGTCTTCGCATCACCACTTCTCTGAATATGAAAGGCTTGGTTGTTGATTTCAGATCCGGTTGTCCAAGACAGATTCACAATCTTGTTGGAAATAACTGCTGACAGATCTTTTGTATACTTGACGGGTAGTGCATAGGCTAAATTTATTGTATAGGTAGCAGCGGTCGCCGATATAAATCCGAATTGATCGACAGCTTTGTAAGTAAAGGAATACTGCTTAGCTGTTCCTGTTGGTGAAAATTTATAATATAAAAGGCTATTAGAATATCCTGTAACGGCTCCTGAAGAAGTAGGATAAACGGTATTTACAGCAACAGTACTTCCATTATAAATCAATGATCCTCCATCAGAAATAGCTGTTGGTATATAAAAACCCATAGAATTAGTAGTGCCATTGGCTGTTGTGAGAGCTGTGCTATTGTTTAATCCAACATTACCACTTAAGTCTAACATGGTTCCATTTGAACTATTATAAGTAGTTGAACCTACTACTGGCACATTCATTCTGTATTGCCCGCCTTGTACGGGAGTCACACCAGAACTAGTAAAATTTACTATTTTACTATCTGCAGTGGGTAGTGGGTGTACGGATATATCTGCGGTAAGATCCACATATCCTCTTGTGTAACTTCTTATTGCATTTGTTTGAGTGCCCATTCTATTTGCTCCTGGATCAAAGCCATCCGCCCATCCTGTATTGAGAGAAGAACTAGTCAATATACTGCCTACTGCCGGTGCGGTACCCGTAGTCAAGATCATATTAACACTATTGCTAGTAGCATCAGTAGGATAGTTAACATTCTGCATGGTATAAGTTCCATTACTTGCGATGGTAGCCGTGGCCAATACCATATTCGTCTTAGCATCTACGCAACTAATATTACTTGCCGCAGCATTCGTACCAACACCATTAGGAGTTCCATCATTGGTATTATCGGCATAAACAGTACCTGAAATATTAGCCATAGGAACACCAACAGCACCTATAAGAAATAAAGATCCATTACTACTCTCTGATAGAGTTGTAAAAGTAATCGAATTAACTATTGCATCAAATGGCTGTTGATTATCACGTGTTCCTTGTGAGGGATAATCCATGAGTTCAAAAAGGAATCGACTCTGACCAGCATTGCTGTTACTTCTAATTGTAGTGCTATAAGACCCAAGTCTATTATCCACGTTTGACTGTTGACTACTGTTCCAGTCATAAAAGGAGTACGTTAGTGTGAGAGAGTTTTGAGAAGATGCCCCATTCGTATAAGTATAATAAGCATCCGCTACCAAAGATTTTGCTGCCCCTCCGGCGTTTGTGGTAAATAAGTAATACCCGTTGTGCATTTAGGATAAATAAAGAAAAAGATGGTTCAAATCTCAACAAAAAGTTGTATATTTAATTGATTACCAGTCTATTAAATAAAATGA
>QFOI01000601.1 GCA_003241175.1 Pseudopedobacter saltans | reverse complement strand
GATTGATCTTGAACATGGCATTAACTGGGATCGTCCTGTTGCAACCTATATTAAAAAACTAGATGACTTCACTCTGGTTGGATATCGTTTTTCCAAAGGATGGGCTCCCGATCAAAGATTGTGGTTTGCCATAAAAACCAACAAGCCTATCTCGGATCTGAAACTTTTTGATAGTACGAAAGAGGTGCAGGGAACTGAGTTGACGTCCATCAAGGTAAAGGCGGTTTTGTCATTAGGAAATAAAGGTGGAGAGGTTTTGTACAAGGTTGGATTGTCTCCTGTAAGTTATGAAGGGGCGTTGAACAATATTCAGATGGAGTTGCCGGGTTGGGATTTTGAAAAAGCCAGAAAAGATGCACGCAATGCTTGGGATAAGCAATTAAGTGTCGTGAACTATAATACGGCGGACCCTGATAGAAAAACTGTTTTTTACACTGCCATGTATCATGCCATGATACAGCCTAGTTTGTCCAACGATTTCGACAAATCATACCGAGGAACAGATAAAAAGGTCTACGAAAAAGCGAGTTTCAATAATTATACTGTTTTTTCATTGTGGGACACCTATCGTACATTACATCCTTTGATGACCATTTTGCAACCAAACAGAGAGAGTGATTTTATCAATTCTCTGCTTGCGATCTACCAACAACAAGGTTTTTTGCCAATATGGCCATTAATGGGAGGGGAAACCTATTGTATGATTGGCTATCCAGCTGTGCCCGTCATTGCAGATGCTATATTGAAAGACTTCAAAGGTTTTGATGTTAATCTTGCCTATGAAGCCATGAAAAAAACCGCTAACCAAGATACTTTTGGCATTAATTACTTAAAAAACCTAGGATATATTCCTGCCGATAAGGAAAACGAATCTGTAGCTAAGGCTATGGAATATGCTATAAGTGATTACAGTATTGCAAAAGTCGCCCAGAAGTTAGGTAAAGAGGACGATTATCAATATTATTTAAAACGTAGTCAACTATATCGCCAGTATTTTGATAAAACGGTCGGTTTTGTAAGAGGTAAAATGAGTGATGGCTCTTGGCGCACGCCTTTTGATCCATTTGAAGCAAAACATAGGGAAAATGATTATACCGAGGGGAACGCTTGGCAATATACTTGGCTTGTCCCGCAAGATCCATATGGTCTGATTGCGTTGTTTGGCGATGATAAGGCATTTACAGATAAACTAGATAGCCTTTTTAATGCAAAAGGTAGTTTAGGACCCAATGCGTCTCCTGATATTTCGGGTTTGATCGGGATGTATTCGCAAGGGAATGAACCTAACCACCATACACCATATCTTTATGCTTATGCTGGACAACAATGGAAAACGGCAGAAAAAATAAGGCAGATTGATAGAGAATTTTTTACTAGTAAACCGGATGGTTTATGTGGAAATGATGATTGTGGTCAGATGAGTGCCTGGTATGTAATGTCAGCATTGGGATTTTATCCAGTCAATACAGCGGATGGTAATTTTGTGTTTGGTTCTCCTTTGATGACGAAAGCAACGATCAAAGTAGACAAAAACAAAACGTTCACGGTAGTTGCAGAAAACAATAATAGTAAAAATATTTATATACAGTCGGTTGTATTAAATGGAAAACCATATACTAAAACCTATATTTCCTATAAAGAAATAATGGCAGGCGGAACCTTAAAGTTCATTATGGGAGCCCAACCTAATAAAAAATTTGGAGTGAATAAAGCTGATAGACCTTAGCGATTATG
>QFOI01000600.1 GCA_003241175.1 Pseudopedobacter saltans | reverse complement strand
GGGAGCTTAGCTCAGCTGGTTTAGAGCATCTGCCTTACAAGCAGAGGGTCGGGGGTTCGAACCCCTCAGCTCCCACTGAAAATCAAGCAGTTATGAAGTTAAATTCATAGCTGCTTTTTTGTTTCATACATCATTTGATACATGACTAGCAGCAACTAAAATATTAATGCTCCATAAGGTTATTGTGCATCTGTGGATTGGAAAGCCATTTATGTGTATTTTGTATTATATGCGTCAATACAAAAAATATAATACATTTTACGTACTACTAAGACGAAGCGTAAATTACTACTAATCAATAGCATATATTTTTTTTTTCGTTAAATCATTAGAATTGCTATATTGCGTATATTTATATGTTGTAGGCAATATTCCCGACCATGAAAGAGCTTCTAATTATAATCATTATAACTGGGCTGTTTGCATGCAATCAGGTAAATTCTAAGAATGACAAAAAAATTATGGATTTCAACTCTTTCACTATTGAAACACCACAATCATGGACGCAAATCAAAGAAAAAGGTATTGATAGTTATGTAGGAAAAATTGCACTCGACTATACAGATACTATTGATTTCGACCTTGGCTGGTATTCAAATGACTTGACAGAATATCAACAAGTAAAAATGGGAAACGGCAAAATATATTATATCAGCTCTTATGACACGGCTTATAGTCCAACACTTGTTGATAGTGTAAATAAAAGTAAAGTTGTAAAAAGTAATATCTCTTGGAGCACAATAGACGATAGAAGAGCAAAAATACTTTCTCCAATCAAGTCTGGAGAAGGAATAACAGGAATTTATTTTGACAGTTTATGGCAAGCTGGTTCAGATATTGATAAATTCAATTTATACGGAACAAACTTAAAAGAAAATAATGAACAAGCATTATTGAATGCATTCAAAACATTAAAATTCCATAAATCAAATTAATACTGCCTACAACATGAGTTTGACGATTTGTGACGGGCGAAAGAATATTGGCTCAACATAATATCATTATTGAACTTTTGTACTAAATCTGAACTAATAATCACTATTTTCGTCACAAACCGTCAAGCCCGGTGCGTTAGCAGCAACCTTTATGGACAGTTACCAATTCTATAAAAGCCTTTATGATCGTGAACTTAAAAGAAGAATAGATTTAGATTCTGCTATTAACTTGCCGATGACTCTTTTGTCAATTATTGTTGCTGCAAACTCGTATTTAGTTAAAGAAGGGACTTGGACTAATTGTTCAATGGAAATTTCAATCCAAAAAATTTTATTTATAATTTCTGCATTCGGGCTCGGAATTTCAATATTTTATCTAACTAGATCTTACAACAATTTCTTCAAAGGATTCGCTTACAGAAATCTAGGAGCAACCACAGATATCAGAAAATTTGAAAACGACCTTAACGACTATAATGAAAAGGTCGAAGAAATTCATAACATAAAGTTTGATAACATTATAATAGATAAGCTAACGTCCATCATTGATGACCATATTATTTTTAACGATAGAAGAAGTCTTGATTTGCATTATGCAAAGACATTTTTAATTGTTTGTGTTATGCTTACCATAGTAAATTTTATTATTTTTTCACTTAAACTTTTCCATTTATGAGCGACGATAAAGATAAAATACAAACTGCTCCAGAGAAGCCGACGCCTCCTCAATTCCCAACAGATAGAATTGAGTTGAATGACATTCCTGTTATTCCTACATTTCCGTCAGATCGAATAGAGAAAGGTGAA
>QFOI01000599.1 GCA_003241175.1 Pseudopedobacter saltans | reverse complement strand
TAATTACTAAAGAAATTCACCGAATTGACATAGGTTGCATCTTTAAAAAGTTTGATTTTGTATAGAATA
The DNA here is from genome assembly GCA_003241175.1 of Pseudopedobacter saltans. Classification (GTDB taxonomy): domain Bacteria; phylum Bacteroidota; class Bacteroidia; order Chitinophagales; family Chitinophagaceae; genus Rhizosphaericola. The sequence goes on along the minus strand of QFOI01000599.1, from coordinate 1,692 downwards.
TTAAGCATAGTACCTACCTCAGCCCGCAGACTTTGACCGTCTTTTTCAAGACCATAATTTCCCGCAAATTGTAGTTTTTTATCCAGTACAAAAGTAAATTTTCCGTTAATAGGTCTCAGAATAATCTGCAAATTTTCGTTAGGATTATAGGAAAGACCAATACCAAGGTTCAGATAACCGGGTGCCATAAATTTCGAGATCCTATCATTAAAAACTGGATCCGGCGTGTTGGAATAATTATATCCGGCAGTAAACTGAGATAAAAACTGAAATCCTGTTGATAGATAATAGTGCTGCGCAAGTTCATAGCCATAATTGGTCATTAGATTGATATAATCATCTGTTTTTCTGGTAGATTGACCCGTGGATGACACAAAGCCGTAGCCCAGCTGAATGTTATTATCCAGATAATGTCTGTCTTTTTTATATACAATGTTATAGTTAACTTTTCCAATGACACCAATATTATTATTCCCACCAGCGTACCAGTTAGCAAAAGAGGATTGATTAAATACAAGACTATTTTGTCCGAAAATAAACCAACGTTTCAGTGTAGGCAATGTAAGGATTGAAGAAGGCGTAAGCGGACTTGCATCATTAGAGTTTGGGATAATGATCACATTATTCGTAATTTTAACAGAATCTTTCTTGATAGATCTGATATCTACAATTTTGGGATTCGCCAGACTATCGAGTTCTACTGATGTAGAATCCCACTTCTTTTGGGCTATAGAATCAATTATTTTCTGATAATCAACAACCTGAGCTTGCATAAAACATCCCAAAAACATAATTACAAATACCAATACCTTTCTCATTAATTCCAAATTTTGAGCAAAAATAATAAATCTAATTGTTCCAAAATCTGACTTTATAACCAAATTCTCATCTGCTGAAGTATTTTTACGGACAAAATTACCTCTCATCAGAATTGGCTGTAAAATTGTCAAAGTTTTACCAATGCTTTTCAAATCTATCAATCTAAGATCATTATTAGTCCCTTTTATTATGCTGGGGATGATGTGGAGTTTCTTCATTTTTCAGAATCTAGGATTTTTTGAAGGTTGTAACGGTGCTATTATTCCACTTTTACCACAAGGACTGAACGGTGTTTTGCTTGCTCCACTTCTACACGGCAATTTGGATCATATTATAGGAAACTCTCTTCCTATGGCAGTTTTGTTATTTTTACTTTTCGAGTTTTACCCCAAAATAGCATTTCGGATTTTCCTTATCGGCTGGATTGCTTCAGGATTATTGGTTTGGATGCTCCCTCCCATTGATCTCGTTACTGGAAAATGGAATTATAACTGCATCATTGGCGCAAGCGGATTGGTTTATATGCTAGCGTTTTTTATTTTTTTCAGTGGTATTTTCCGTTGGAATATGAAACTGCTCACCATATCATTGTTAGTGGCATTGTACTATGGGAGCTTGATCTGGGGCATTTTTCCGGAAGAGTTTTTTACACAGCTGGAAGAACCAAGTAAGATCAGCTGGCAGTCGCACCTGGCTGGCAGTATTACGGGAATTATTCTTGATGTACTTTTCAGAAAAATAGGAGAAGAGAAAAAAAGAAAATTTATTTGGGAATTTCCTAATTATTACAGCGAGCGCGATGACAAGATGTGGCAGGAATATATTGCCAATCATCCGGAGGATTTTGAAGAACTACCTCAACTGAAACAGGAA
>QFOI01000080.1 GCA_003241175.1 Pseudopedobacter saltans | reverse complement strand
ACTGATAATAATGTTGTATGAAAAGATACTTGTTGATAGTTGTTGTATTTTTTCTGTTGATTGGTGTTTCTCTTTCTGGACATGCTCAACAGGATTCCTCATTGCAATTGGAGAAGACTAATGTCGTTACTGGACATTATTCTTCGTTTTCGGTTGACAATATGGGAAATGTTTACCTCTTGTCATTAAATGGTAATCAAATAAAAAAAGTAGGCCCCAACGGAGACTCGTTGGCGATATTCAATGACGTTAAGCAATACGGTAGTATATACTCGATAGATGTTTCAAATCCGTTAAAAATACTATTGTATTACAGAGATTTCTCGACTATAGTAGTATTGGATAGGTTTTTGAACAAAATCAACAAGATAGATTTGCGTCAGGCAGGAATCATGCAGGTAAAGGCAGTCTGTCAAAGTTACGACAATCAAGTTTGGGTTTTTGATCAGCAAGACTATAAGTTAAAAAAAGTAGGAGAAAATGGTGCAGTACTTTTTAGTTCGGATGACTTTAGAGTATTGTTTGCAAATGCTCCTAGCCCAACTAGTATTATTGATGACGATGGTAGTTTATATCTCTATGATGACCAGCAAGGCTGGGTAGTGATGGATTATTATGGTGCAGTCAAAAAAGAGTATAAATCTCCTAAGTGGAAAAATGTAGGTGTGCAATTGGGGATTATGTATGGTTGGTCTGATAAGAAACTACATCTTTTTAACGGTAATACATTCGCATTGAAAGATTATGCGATTCCTCTAGATTTTGAAAATATAAAAACGCTTTTGTTGTTGGATCGTAAGATGTTAGTATTGGACAATGAAGGTGTAAATATTTACAATTATAAATTATAGTTATAAGTATGAATGAATTTCTCAATTTTCAGATTTTGGATAATTCTGTGAAGTCTGTTTTGATTGCTTTATTGGTAATTTTGTTTGCTTTTCTGGTTAGGCGTTTGATTTCTCAGGTCGTCGCAAATTTTATCATTCGGTTTTTTCCAAAAAACAGTGCACGAAACTATAGCAAAGATTTTAAAGATTTCATATCCGTTCCCTTGGGCAATCTTTTGTTTATATTGATTGCAATTAATGCATTAGATAGGCTTTCGACACCTTCTTTTATGGAGCACGCATTTTTCGGAACTAAACTGAGCAAAATATGGGGAGGTGTAGTCACTATTATTGTTGTTTATAGTACGTTCAGGTTCTTCACGGGTATATCAAAATTCGTTTTTTCGGTTTGGGGTAACAAAGCTCTTGATTCCAAAAATAAATCAGCGGTACAGTTATTGAATGTTTTTGGAGGTATAGTTAATGTAATACTGATTATCATAGCTATCATCATTATAGCAAAATCCGTTTTCAGTTTAGATGTTTCCGGATTCATTACTAGTTTAGGTATTTTCTCCGCTGCCATTGCTTTGGCCGGAAAGGAAAGTTTGGAAAATCTAATTGCATCTTTTATTATATTTCTAGATAAACCATTTTATATTGGAGACTATGTAAGCGTTGGTTCTAACCAAGGAACGATAGAAAGTATTGGTTTGCGTAGTTCTCGTTTGCGCTCCTCTGACCAGACTATAATAGTTGTTCCCAATAAGCAAATGGTAGACTCCGTAGTTACCAATTTTGCATTGAGAACCAAATGGAAATATACACAGAACCTTGAGGTTACATTATCTGCAAATGCACAAGATCTTCAAATGTTACAAGATGCTATTAGAAAAATATTGACAACAAATGAAAGTGTCGATAGCCAATATGTGTATCTAAAATCTACAGGGGGTAGCGCTCATATTATTTACATGGAATACTACATACTAGTTGGTCCTGCTATGCAAACTGTTTATGATGTTTATTCGGAAATCAACAAAGAAATTATTACGCTTTTTCAATCGAGCAATATTGAGTTTGCACAGGAAACGAGCACGGTTGTTTCTGTTCCTCCCAAGGAAAATTAGCAGCTATCCTAAACTATAAAAAAAGGGCATAATAGTTTGAATACTATTATGCCCTTTTTTACGAAAAGAATTTTATTAAACTATTATATTCCTCCTGTAAATTCCTTCAGGAATCTAACGTCGTTTTGCGAATATAGTCGCAAGTCGTTAACTCTGTATTTCAGTTGGCATATGCGTTCCATTCCCATTCCGAAGGCAAAACCTGTATATTTTTTAGAGTCTATACCGAAGTTTTCCAATACGTTAGGATGTACCATTCCGCTACCCAAAATCTCAACCCAACCTGTATGTTTACAAACCGTGCAACCTTCACCTCCACAAATCAAACAACTAATGTCCATCTCTGCACTTGGCTCTGTAAAAGGAAAGTAACTAGGTCTGAAACGAATCTTAACATCTTTTCCAAACATTTCTTTCACGAAGAAATACAACGTTTGTTTCAAGTCCCCAAAGCTGACGTTTTCATCAATATAAAGACCTTCCACTTGATGAAAAAAGCAATGCGCACGCGCACTGATAGTTTCATTACGGTACACTTTTCCTGGACAGATGATGCGAATGGGTGGTTTGTTGTTTTCCATCACACGCGCTTGCACACTACTTGTATGCGTGCGTAATAACCAAGTAGGGTCTTGGTTGATGTAGAAGGTATCTTGCATGTCACGAGCAGGATGGTCTGCAGGAAGATTCATGGCTGTAAAATTGTGCCAGTCATCTTCTATTTCAGGACCTTCTGCAACAGCAAATCCAAGCCTTCTGAAAGTAGAAATGATCTTGTTACGGACGATACTCATCGGATGTCTTGTCCCAACCGCAATCTGCTCTCCGGGCAAGAAAAGATCTTCTTCACCACCTTCAACCTCGGTAGTCGTATGTTGTTCTTTTAATGCATTGTATTTGTCCTCTGCAAAAGATTTGAATTCATTCAGTATCTGTCCAAATTTTTTCTTTTCTTCTACCGGAACATTTTTCATCTCGCCCATGATGGCTTTCACGATGCCTTTTGTTCCTAAAAACCTTACGCGAAAATCTTCGGTTTCGGCAATCGTGTTAGCCTGAGCCTGACTGATTTCCTTTTTATAATTGTCGATCTGTTGTAATAACGCTTCCATAATATGAGAATGCGAAGATAGTCATTGCTTGAAGATTTCCTCGCTTGAAAAATGATTGATTATGCCTTTTTTTTGTAAACCGGTACAGTACTACAAGGTTCTCCGTACATAATACTTTTGGCTGTCGGCCGGAGCATGTAGGTAATCAGCCCATAAGCTGATGCCGGGATTGTCTTGTCTCCACAGCCTTTGACAACGATTCTTGCATCTGTATATTTTTCCGGAGCTATTTGTTCGCTTATATTGGAAAGAATGGTTTTCTCGATAAAGGAGTCTTTTGTTCCAATATGTATGACAGAAGCAAATGGTTCCAATAAACTTGACAAAAGCATGTAAGCCCAATGAGGAATCAATGTGTCTGTTGAAAGCGTTATGACAACCATTTTGTCTTGGTAAAGACTCCAGTCTATATTGGATAATTGTTCTCTAAAATGCTTTTCTTTTAAAATTTGCCCCATAAATAGAAAATCCGTCAAATCGATGACAGTTATTTCTTCTTTGGGGTAAAATGTTTCTAGATCGATCGTGATAATACCGCTCTGAGCTATCTTGTTGATGATTTCGTCTGCCATATCTATTTCCTTACTTTTTCAAGTGCAAAGATACAATGATAATATTGGGATAAAAAGAAAGCCACCAGTATTCAATACTAATGGCTTTCTACCTATGAAAGAATCTTTATGCTACTAATAGAATATCGATCTGTAATCTTTGATATCAGCAGATTCAACCAATGCGCCGAAAGCGCTTTGACCTACTTGCTGTAGCATGGATTGTCTTAACTGAGCACGTACTTGATCAGGCGTTCCAGACATTCCTGCAGCGGCACTTACGCCTTTGCTAAGAACGGCGAATACTCCCGCAGTTCCAGCAATAGGAGTGCTAGCTTTGTTCAACAAGTTTTTGTTAAATGCGGCACCAATTACTTTTGGTTCGTTACCAACATTTTTAATGAATGGAGATGCAAAGAATGCACTATCAGCGTGCAGTATCTGAACGCCGGCAGATTGCGCATAACTTTCCAAAGTATTGCCTTTGAATTTAGTACTGATGATCATTTGCGCTTTCTTTTCATTTCTGACGATTGGCTCTACGTATTGACGAGCAGCAGCTGCATCTAAAAGACCTGGTTTTTGTATACCTGTGATTACTGCAACTAGATATTTGTCGCCAACTTGCGTAGGAGCGGAGACGCTACCGACCTTATTTTCAAAAATCCATTTTACAAATGTTCTGTTTGCTCCTAATTGACCAACACTGTAATCATTTTGTTGAATACTAGCCAACGGCGTTACAGTCAACTTGGATTTAGCTGCATTTTCGGTAAATGCTTTGTTGTCAGGACTTAAAGCTGCAAATTGAGAAGCTTGGTTACTTGCATTGTTGATCGTATTGGAACTAGCTTCGATTGGTTTTCCAATATAGGCAATCTTGTAACCCATATCTGAACCTTTACGAGAAAGCACTTCTACATAGTGGTATCCAAAATCGGTTTTGATTGTTTTCTTTTCTCCAACAGCTCCAGTGAATGCAAAGTCGTTGAACTCGGGAACCATTTTGCCTGTAGTAAGATTTTCGTACAACCCTCCATTGTCTTTGCTTCCCGGATCATCAGAATATTTAGCGCAAATAGAGTCAAATTTCGCTCCGCTATTGATTGCGGCAATGGCGCTATCCAATCTTTTCAATGCGGCAGAATCTGTTCTCACCGTTACTGCGCTACCAGTTTGTGGATCTCTTGATTGAGTGGCAACTAAGATGTGGCGAACGTTAACTGTGTCAGCAATTGGAGCCGCCGCTACCAATTTGGCCAAAACATAGTTTTGCTGGTCAGAGTATGGTCCGTAAACCGTTCCTACCGGATTGTGAATAATAGAATCCTTGAATGGGTCTTGGATAGATTTTCCAGCCATGTAACCTCCATAATAAGGAACTTCGCCGCCATTCGCATTCAAAAATGCCTTAGCGTCCGTAGCTGCAATAAAACCTTCTTTCAACGCATTGACTTCACTTCTTACAGCACTTGAATCTGCTGAAGTAGGTGCTGCGTCAAAAGCAACATAAGAAATATTGCGAGTTTCGAATTTTTGTTCAAATTGTTTTGGATGCTTGTTGACATAAGCCATGATTTCTGCATCGGAAACTTTTACCTGATCGTCAGGGATGGAGCTGTAAGGGACTTCGACATAGTCAAAGCTAGCTTGTGTGCTTGCATCCGTAGCTTCTTTTTCACCTAACCATTTTGGTACATATATAGCACCAACGATCAATGCCTGGTATTTTTGGGCTATGGATTGGTCTATTAATGGAAGTATTTGTGATTGTTCAAATTCTTGAATCTGTGGATTGTTAATCTGTTTTTTTGCTTGAGCTAGTGCTTGGCGTGCGGCATTGGCGTCATAAATACCAGTTTTAGGATCGGTAAACTGTTGTTTCATGAAAGGCGGAGGATTGTTGCCAAATAGTGCGCTTTCTAATTCCGCATCCGTGAAGCCCAAGCCTAACAAAGCCGCTTGCTGTTTCAATGTAGTTAACTGTACCTCGTAATTCCATACTTGGCCAATCAGCTGTTCACGTTGTGGTTGTTGACCTTGCTGACTTTGCATTTTGCTAACCATGTCCAATTGGCTGTCAAAGTCTGTTTTCTCAATTTTCTGGCCGTTAATTTTACCTACAGTTGTGGTATTGGAAAAAAGATTGCCTCTACTGAATGACGAATCCATCAAGATGAATGCGATCAATGACAGCGCAATCAGAACAACAATGATCCAAGCACCTTTTTCCTGGATCTTTTGAATAATAGACATATTACGAACTGCTTAAATTTATAAGACGGCAAAAATAATGGTTTCGAACCACTATGCAAATTTGCACGACTAATTTAGGGAAGATGTTTTGGATTTATTTGAAAAAAATACTATTTCGGCCAAAAAAATGGCATTGCAAGTAAAAAGGCCTGGAAAATCCAAGCCTTTTTCTATTTATTTCATATTGGAAAACTAGTTTCTATTATTCGCAAAACGTAAGAAAAGTTTCAAAACTTCTACATACAACCATACGATAGTTACCAACAAACCAAATGCGCTGTACCATTCCATAAACTTTGGAGCTCCCATATTGGCGCCGTCTTCAATCTGGCCAAAGTCAATGATAAGATTCAAGGCGGCTATGATAATGACAAAAACGGAAATACCAATACCCAATACACTGCTGTCGTACATGAAAGGAAGGTTGACACTGAACATTCTCAATACCAAACAAGCCAAGTAAAACAAAGCAATACCTACAGTGGCCGAAATGACAACTGATTTGAACTTTTGTGTGGGTTTGATAACACGGAAATTATATAAAAGGAACATTGCAATAGCTACTGCGAAAGTCACACCTACCGCCATAAAAACAATATTTGGGTATTTTTTGGCAACGGCGGCATTAACAATTACAGAAATGCCCCCAAGGAAAAATCCCTCCAAAACGCTGTACAGTGGTGCTAGATATTTGGATGACTGAGGTCTAAAACTCATTATCAATACACAAATAAAACCTCCAATTACTCCTGTCCATGTCAAAGTGCTTAGTGTGTCTACTTTACCTGCATCGTACATTGTCCATGTATAAATAGCACCTGCGATCGTCAAAAACAGTAGCAATATAAACTTGGACATTGTTCCTCTGACAGTCATGACGCCCGAATCCTGTTGACCTATGGATTTTGAAAAAACTTTTTCAGATAGGGTTGGATTTCCCGAATTAAATAAAGCCATTTTGATATATTTTAAACCTAAAATTAATAAGAAATCTACTAAATATTTCCTTAAAATTGAATGTTAGAGCTTTTCTACTGTTTCAAATATATATTCAGGATGTTGTTCCTTCAATATATTGATCATGGTGACAAGCGAATCCTTATAGTTGGGCTGGTGAAACATGCGATCATGGGCAAGCATTACCACACTATTTTTTCGATAAGTTTCGTTCTTTTCCAATGTATTGATTATTTGCCTAGCCATTAACTGAGCACCTTGTATGGGAACAGAGCCAGAACCATGTGGATTTCGTTTGAAATGCCACTCTACGTCCCAACCAATAACACGCCCGTTAAGCGAGTCCACAATATGCATTAAAGGACGAACCAACTTGGTTCCTCTCATCCTTCCACTATCCAATACCCAAGCATTGTTTCCCGGAAAGCGGAATATGTGCTCTGGTATTTTCAAGCCAGAATCGGCACGCATAAAATCGTTGTAAGCCGCCTGAGGATTATGGTAAAAAGCGATATAATGATCATTAAAAGCATGCGTGTAGCTATGATTGGTCAATACAAAATCAGGATAACCATTCCTAATCTGTTCTACATAAGATCTCATCAATGGAGAAAACGTAGCATGTAAGCCAATCATGAAAAAACTGGCTTTGACACCTGTCTCCTTAATGGAAGCCATCACGTTTTCCGTACCAGGTTGAGGGCCGTCATCAAAAGTGAGAAACACATACTTTTTCGATGTATCCAAAGGAGGAACGGAATCGGGAGCCGGGACAGTGTGTACTATTTTTTCAGAGTCGATACTGTTTGGGGTACTAGTAGTTGAGACTGTGTCTTTTTTTGTTTTAGGGTCATTTTCATTTGTACATGAAATGATCAAGGCAAGACAAAGGAAAGAAAAACAGGTCATTCCTATCTTCCTCAAGAATGTTTTGGTCATGATTTTGCGTATCATTTTAAGATTGAAAGTAAAATTGTTTACATAAAGATTATAAGCTTAAATTTTCAATAGCATTCTGCGCCGCCGCCTCACTCGCCTCTTTTTTGGAAAACCCTAAACCGGTTCCCACTTCTTCCTCGTCTAAGATTACCGCAACCTTGAATTGTTTTCTTCCGCCATGATATTGTTCATCCAATACGTCGAAGCGAAGCGATTTACAATTTTTGGCAGCCCATCCAATCAATTTGTTTTTTGGTTGTAATCAGTCTGCTCCAGCTCATCTACAAATAGGTAGGGCTTGATGACATGTCGCAACACCCATGTTTGTGTTTTGTCATACCCTTTATCCAGATAAATGGCGCCAATGATCGCCTCGAAGGTATTGCCAAAAATCTGACTATTGCGCAACGCATTGTCATATTTGTTGTATTGGGTAAGTTTTTTTAGTCCCATTTTCAATGCAATATCATTGAGTTGCTGACGGTTGACCATCTTGCTACGCATTTCAGTGAGGAAACCTTCGCTTTTGAATGGATAATGTTTGAAAAGATAATCGGCTATGATACTACCCAATATAGCGTCGCCTAGGTATTCCAATCTTTCATTGTTGGCTTCCAAAGAATCCTTTACGGACTTGTGTATCAGTGCCCGCCGGTAAACAGCGAAGTTTCCAGGTCTAAAACCTAGCGTATTGATAATGTCACGATCGTTAGCGGATCGGCCAAAAACATTATCCCATGTCTTCTGTAATCTGTGTAGCACGATGTTTTTTAATAAAAGAAAGAGTCCATTAACGAAAATACAGATTCATTAATGGACTTCTTTGCATATTCTTTAAGACTAAGAAGCCTTATATTTTTTTACAATGATAGCTGCATTGTGTCCTCCAAAACCGAAAGTATTACTCAACGCGGCGTTCACAGTTCTTTTTTGTGCTTTGTTGAATGTGAAATTCAATTTAGGGTCGAGGGTTTCATCATCCGTGAAGTGGTTGATGGTCGGAGGAATGACGTCATTGACAACAGCCAAAATAGAAGCGATTGCTTCCACAACTCCTGCCGCTCCAATACAGTGACCTGTCATGGATTTTGTTGAACTTATGTTCAGGTTGTAAGCATGGTCTCCAAATACATTTTGGATGGCTTTTATCTCGCCTCCATCACCTAGCGGAGTAGATGTACCATGCGTATTGATATAATCAATTTCTGTTGGTTCCATGCCAGCATCTTTCAATGCTGCATGCATGACATTTTGGGCACCTAATCCTTCGGGATGTGGAGCTGTAATGTGATAAGCATCTGCTGAACCACCACCACCAGCGATTTCACAATATATCTTTGCTCCACGAGCAATAGCGTGTTCCAATTCTTCCAATATGAGAATAGCTCCTGCCTCACCCATCACGAACCCATCACGATCTTTGTCATAAGGACGAGAGGCTGTTTTCGGGTCGTCATTGCGTTCACTCATGGCATGCATGGACGTAAAACCTCCAATAGCTGCTTCTGTAATGACCGCTTCGCTTCCCCCTGTTAAAATGATATCTGCTTTACCTAGCCTGATAGAGTCAAACGCATCCACGATGGCATTGGTACTGCTGGCGCAGGCACTGACAGTGGAATAGTTAGGACCTCTTAATCCATGGCGCATGGAAACCAAACCAGGTGCAATATCCAAAATCATCTTAGGAATGAAAAATGGGCTGAATCTTGGTGTACCATCTCCTCTTGCAAAATCAATGATCTCTTGTTGTAGAGTAGGTAAGCCTCCAATACCGCTACCCAATATGACACCAACTCTATCTGGATTGATATTGTCTTTGTTAAGGTTGGCATCAGCCATAGCCTGATCACTTGCAACTAAAGCAAGTTGAGCAAAACGATCCATCTTACGTGATTCCTTGCGGTCGAGGAAATCTGTAGGATTGAAGTTTTTGACTTCGCAAGCAAAACGCGTTTTGAAATTTGAAGCATCAAACAGAGTAATAAAGTCGGCACCAGAGACGCCATTTATTAAGCCATTCCAATATTCTTCAACACTATTACCGATTGGGGTAAGTGCACCCATCCCCGTTACTACTACTCTTTTAAGCTGCATATTATTTGACAAGTTCTAAAGTACTATAAATCCGTCCACAGGGCTAAATCACTCTAACCAGCAGACGGATATATTGTTTTCGGTATTCGAAAATAATTATTTGGCGTGTTCTTCCAAATATGAAACCGCTTGACCAACAGTAGTGATTGTTTCTGCCTGTTCGTCAGGGATAGAGATGTTAAACTCTTTTTCGAATTCCATGATTAATTCTACAGTATCCAATGAATCTGCGCCCAAATCATTTGTGAAAGAAGCCTCGTTTGTCACTTCGGATTCTTCAACGCCTAATTTATCGACGATAATTTTTTTCACTTTAGCTGCGATGTCTGACATTGTAAATAAGTTTAGTTACAGCCGCAAAAATATAATTTTTAGACAATCAACAATAATCTTCTTGCTTTTTATTGTGGTTTTCGTGGTTCTTAGGCTATTTTTAATCTAAAATAAATCTTTTTTTCATCTATATTTTCAATAAAAAGTGACTCAAATCAGGTTAATTTCTTACAACTCTCCGGAATATCAACAGCAAGTCAATCTAAGGTACGAGGTTTTAAGAGCGCCTTTGGGCCTTCAATTCTCTCCAGAATATTTGGCGAAAGACGCAGCTGATCTAATGTTTGGTTTTTTCCAGGATGGGCAACTTTTGGCTTGTTGTCAGCTGACAGATATTGGAAACCATGTGTTTCAATTAAGGCAAATGGCTGTCTCTCCCAAAATGCAAGGTCAAAATTTGGGTCGTAAGATTGTACTATTTGTGGAGGATTATATACGCAAAATTGGTGGTGTAACGATTACACTCCATGCGCGTGAAGTGGCAAGGGGCTTTTACGAAAAATTGGGATACGCTATAGTAGGGGACCCATTTGAAGAGGTAGGTATCCCACATTACAATATGAATAAATCTCTAAGCGCCTAATGAAAAGTTATAGAATGTGCTTGTTTGCCATTTTACTTTTTCCCCATTTTAATATTTTCCTGGAGGAGTTTTCTGATTTCGGAAAGTTGGTCGGGCTTGATATTGTCTTTTGGAATAAGGAAAAATGAGCGTGAAGAGAAATACAGATGGATGAAGCCTGGGCTTTCGAAATAGGAGGAAAACTGCGCCCAATCCCAAAAAACATTTCCTTTTGAATTGGAAAGTTCAATGCCGGATGATACAGTATTGACAATAAAGCTATCCTTGAAAGTAGCGGATTTCCTGTAAATGTACCAAGGAAGCACAAACCAAAATACAATCAACAGTACTATCCAGATGAAAGAAGCCAATATAAAAGGCAATGGCTGTATCTTTTTCATATAGAACAGTACAGCAGAAATGATGGCAAATACATTGATGACTAAAATCAATATTTTGATCTCAGGTCGTGTAATGAAATGGTAGC
>QFOI01000598.1 GCA_003241175.1 Pseudopedobacter saltans | reverse complement strand
CAGCAGCTAATTCTTCTTATGCAAGTGTGACCGCAGGTTTAGGAACAGAGCCCGCAACGCTTTCTTCGCTCATTAATACACAGGCGTCTTCATCATTGAACTTTGATTTTTTAGTGACCGATGATGCAAATACAACAAATGGAAACGACAGTTTACCGACCTTGATCAGTCAGATTGTAATCGCTCAAGGTGCTGGGAATGATATTGCAGAAGGATGTGAAAGAAAATTTAAAGAATTGTTTGTTGATAGGCGACAGAGGATATATTAGTGAAAATTTAAGAGTTGATTTATTCAATTATTCAAACATTGAGCTCTCTGTTCCAATGCGTAAAAATCAGTATGATTTTGTAGAATTTTCCAAGACAAAATCAAAAATCAGAAAAAGGATTGAAACCAATATATCGCAACTGTGCGGACAGTTCTCAATCAACATCAACTTTGCTAAAACCTTTCAGGGCTTGATAACAAGAATAACATCAAAAATTAACTTCATTTACCATGATTCAATATCTAAATTTTTTCATATTCAAAAGAAGTTTGAACAAATTAAAAATTAATGTATGCTAAATGCACAACAGGTTTCTAATATTATTTGATAAAATCAAAAAAAAATAAGTAATAGAAAAAATATAGCTAAAAGAATCGTTAATTTTATTTAATGTTAATATTTTTATACATGTACTATTTTTTTATATATTTACAACCTGAAAATTATGCTTAGTTTTAAACTACAGATGAAAAAATATTTGACCCTTACATATATAGGCATCAGTTTAATGGCAGGTGCACAGTTCAAAGAGAACACTTTTGATAATCAATCCAACCAAACTGTCCAGACAAGCTCTGATGATGAAAATACGTTTGAAAATGGACAATCATATACTGGTGTCCCTGTGGGAGGAGAGCATGAAGAAGGCCCGGGTAACCCTGGTGAGGCTGTGCCCATTAATGGAGTGGTGCCAGTCTTGCTACTTACAGGTATGGCTCTGTTGGCATATTTTTATAAGAAGAATAAAAGTTTAGTATAAATAAAACGCATCCGAAATTTCAATTTCGGATTTTTTGTGTCATGTATAAAAATATTCTTAAACCTATTTTCGATTACACATTTTCTTTTTTGTTAATCCTTATTTTATCGCCATTATTATTATTATTAATTATCTTACTTTACTTTTTTAATCAAAAAAATGTATTCTTTTTTCAGAGCCGACCAGGTAAAAACGAAAGGGTTTTTCGGATTATAAAATTTAAGACAATGACTGATGAAAAAGACCAAAATGGTAATCTACTTCCAGATGAAAAAAGACTTACAAAAATGGGCAAATTTGTAAGGAAAACTTCATTAGATGAGTTACCACAGTTATTTAACGTATTGAAAGGCGATATGAGTTTTATCGGTCCTCGACCTCTATTAGTGAGTTATCTAACGTTGTATAACGACGAGCAAAAGAAAAGACATCATATAAAACCAGGCATCACAGGATGGGCTCAGGTTAATGGGCGCAATGCTATTACGTGGGAGCAAAAGTTTATTTTCGATGTTTTTTATGTCAATAACATTAGTTTTACTCTTGATCTTAAAATCTTTCTTCTAACCATAAAAAAAGTGCTAAAGTCTGAAGGAATCAATACGATAGGAGTGGCAACTACAGAAAGTTTTAAAGGGAATAATAATGAATAAAGATCTATATATATTAGGTGCAGGCGGACATTCTAAAGTTGTTATAGAAATTGCAGAAGATCTAGGTTATAAAATAATTTCTAT
>QFOI01000597.1 GCA_003241175.1 Pseudopedobacter saltans | reverse complement strand
CTATTTTTGGTATCATATCCAAAAGACAATTTTATAGTATCACCTTCCTTGATTTTGTCCGTCAATTTTAAATGCTGCAAATTGTTTTGATTACGTATGACAACTGACAGCGGCAAGGTTACCTTTGCGGTCTGTACGATTTGGTGAACACTTTTTTTGATCTCGATTTCCTTAACGGCTCTGAGTCTGTAAGTATTTGCCAAATCTATTTCACATGTTGTTGTACCTAAAAACATAATCAATTGATTAATTCCAATTCAAAATCAATATTGCTGCGACCATCTATCTGTATAAACTCGTTGCTTTCCGATCCGCCATTGTCCAAAACGGATATTTTTGTTATCAAAAAATTCAACTTAGTATTTGCATCTAAAAAATAATCGGTCAAAGCACATTTAAGTGCTACAAGATCATTGTTCAAATCCTGTCCTGTATTCAAGTCTTCACCTTTGTAAATCCTTGTTATGTCCCTGAATTGTTCCCTAGGCCATTGCTTGTTTTCGCCGATAAGTTGTATCAGGATCTGAATATCGTACGGACGGTCATAGACTTTTTCAAATACGGTTCCGACTTCGGTTAGGTCGGTTTCTATGATTCCCTTTTCACCTGTAATCATGATCAAGGCGTTGGGCAATTCATAACCGTTGATGAATACAGGCATGAAAGTGTATTGTCCCAAAGAACTATCATCAATTCGGGTAACTTTTGTACCCCAATCATTGACTTGCTCAACTACGGCAATATTACCACCGCTATTAGTAAAAGGTGGCGCAATTGCAGTACCGTCACCTTCCAACGGTTTGCCAAAAAATTGCATTCCTGTTGGCGGTGTAATTCTTTGAAGCAAAGTGCTTAACGATATATTGATACCCATGTTACAAATGATGATTTATCTCTAAAAATCTATCCTCCTAATCCCGCAGCTTTGGCGTTTACACTATTCAATGCCATCAATATTTCTTCAACTATAGTATTGCCAGCCTCTTTTGCGCCCTCTCTAAGATTTACCGTTTTAATGACGGTTTGATCCTGTAGCTTATGTATGGTCAAATTTATAGTTGTAGGGCGTGTGCCTCCTGAAGCAATGGACTTGGAGGCGTCACCACCAATGGAAGTCGTTTTTTTAGGTGGTTGAATAATTTGTGCGCCACCTTTTTTGGTTTGGGCTGAATCCAATAGTCCCTTTAATTGGTTTATGTCATTTACTGATCCAGTATAATTACCACTGTAATCCACTTTCACACGACTCCAAAGATTAATAAATTCCTTATAGGCTTGTTTATCACCGCCAAACGTTTTTAGATCAGCTCTCGATGCACGTCCAAAAACCGAACTTGCATTTAAGTTTGCGTTGGCGTAGTCGAGTTGCCTTTTTGACATGTTTGTGGCAGTCTGGGATTTGTTGATATCGTCCTTGTTAAGTCCAGCCCGCCACATGTATTCTTCGTAGCCTTTTTCTTTACTCCAACCACCAAAAATATTTTTGAATTTATCAACTCCACCTTCCAATGCATGGACGGTTTCATAGTCTCCTCTTTTGTAGGCGTTGGCAATAGTGATGTTCTTTATATAGTCACTTTGCGCTTCCTGGAGATTTTTGCTATTGGTATCAAAGGCAAGCTGACCGCTTGCTAACGCTATCCTTTTTTCGTATGCACCATTAACCTGATTGAGCAAGGATAACAAATCTTCATTTTTGGTTTTTTCGATATCCAGTTTCCCAAAGAATTCAGGATATTTTCCAACCAAAGTTTCCAATAGTTGACGCCTTTCA
>QFOI01000079.1 GCA_003241175.1 Pseudopedobacter saltans | reverse complement strand
AAGTTATTATGGCGCTTATAGGAGAGATTTACTACTTTGGGAAAATAGTTTACGAATTGCGAAAATTGTTTGGGTTCGACATATTTCCAATAACGAAAAAAGCGTAACATATCGTTACGCTTTTTTGTGACCCCGTCAGGATTCAAACCTGAAACCTACTGATCCGTAGTCAGTTACTCTATTCAGTTGAGCTACGGGGCCATTCCCTTTTGGGGTTGCAAATATAGGAATGAATCCCATTTTGTCAAAACTTTTTGAAAATTATATTTTTAAAGGCTTTTTCACAACCATTTTTTCAATTGTTATTGAATTCTTAAAGAGGTACAAATGTTAGTATTTGTTTAAAGATGTTGAATTGTAATTGAATGAAAATGAGATTTGTATGATATTTTTTTAATAATGTTCATTTTATAAATATTTTTTTTATTAATTTAGGGGTTCGGATCTCACATTCTTTGAACACATTTTTATTATTTGGACTATGGAGGTAGCGGCTAAAAGATTGGGGTTGTATGACCCATCATTTGAGCACGACGCGTGTGGAGTCGGTTTTGTGGCGGATATTAATGGGCATAAATCCCATAGAAACATTGATGATGCGCTTACGATATTGGAAAATATGGAACACAGAGGCGCTAGTGGTTTTGAATTTAATACAGGTGACGGTGCGGGATTGATGATTCAGATACCGCATGAATTTTTTTTCGATGAGTGTATTAAGTTGGGTGTTCATCTTCCATCTTTTTCCCGTTATGGCGTTGGTGTTTTGTTTTTCCCAAAAGAAATAAGACATAGGGAAGAGTGTCGAGCAATATTTAACCGCTGTGCGGAGCAGTTGGGATTAGAGATATTGGTCTATCGCAAGGTTCCTGTGAATCAGGATGGTATTGGCTCTATCGCATTGTCTGTAGAACCTGAGATGGAACATGTATTTATTGCATGCCCTGACCATATCAACGATCCTGAAGCGTTTGAGAGAAGACTATTCGTTTTGCGTAACTATGCTTCGCATCTTATTAGAAATACGGTTAAAAAAGACGAAGTTGGTTTTTATATTGGTTCCCTTTCTCATAGGACTATTGTCTATAAAGGCCAGTTGACAAGCCATCAAGTGCGAACTTATTTCCCGGATTTGAAAAATAAAAGGGTTGTTTCAGCTTTTGGTTTGGTGCATTCGAGATTTGCTACGAATACGTTTCCTTCTTGGGGTTTGGCTCAGCCATTTCGTTATATTGCCCATAATGGTGAGATAAATACCTTACAGGGAAATCTAAATTGGTTGAAATCCAGCGAAAAAAGTTTTCAGTCAAAATACTTTACAAAGGAAGAGCTAGACATGATCCGTCCAGTTGTAGGAGGACCTCAGTCCGACTCTGCGAGTTTGGATAATATGGTGGAGTTGCTGCATTTAAGTGGACGTTCTTTGCCACAGGTATTGATGATGTTGGTCCCAGAGGCTTGGGACGGTAATGAATTGATGGATCCTGTATTGAAAGCTTTTTACGAATATAATGCAGCCTTGAGTGAACCTTGGGATGGTCCGGCTTCTATTGCTTTCACGGATGGGAAAATAATCGGAGCGACACTCGACCGAAATGGTCTACGCCCTTCAAGATATTGCGTTACCAAAGACGGTCGTATCATTTTGGCTTCGGAAACTGGAGCTTTGCCTATTGATCAATCCAATATAGTGTCCTATGGTAAACTGCAACCTGGAAAAATGATGGTTGTGGATATGGAAAACGGTAGGATTGTTGAAAATGACGAGATTAAAGCTGGTATTAGCGTTCGTAAACCATACCGTGAATGGTTGGACGCCAATAAAATAAAACTAGAAGATCTGCCTGAACCACGTGTAATGTTCACACATTTGAGTCATGCCGATATTCTTAAATTTCAAAAAGCCTACGGCTTTACACAGGAGGATTTAAAAATTATTTTAGAGCCTATGGCTCTAGAAGGTAAGGAACCTCTTGGCGCTATGGGAAGTGATGTCCCATTGGCTGTATTGAGCGATCAGCCACAACATATAAGTAGTTATTTCAAGCAATTGTTTGCCCAAGTGACCAATCCGCCTATCGATCCAATACGTGAACGGTTGGTGATGTCTTTGGCTTCTTTTGTAGGAAATAGCGGAAACATATTGGAAGAAGAAGCTTCTGCTTGTCACATGGTCGTATTGCCTCAACCTATATTGACCAACAAAGAATTAGAAAAACTCCGCAGTATTGATACTGGAAGTTTTCAAGCAAAAACACTGCAATCCTATTTTAGGGCAAGTGGAGAACCGGGAGCGATGCAGGCAGGTATCGAAAGGCTCTGTCGTTATGCTGTAGATGCTGTTCATGATGGATTTGAGGTAATTGTTTTGTCCGATAGGGCCATAGATAGTGAACATGCTGCAATACCTTCCTTATTGGCGGTTTCGGCGGTGCACCATCATTTGATACGAAAAGGGCTTCGCGGAAAGGTTGGTTTGGTAGTTGAGTCAGGCGATGTTTGGGAAACGCATCATTTTGCTTGCCTGCTGGGTTATGGTGCTACAGCGATTAATCCGTATTTAGCTTTCTCTTCGATTCGTATGATGTTTGAAGATGGGAAATTGGGAGAAAGGTTTGAGTTGAATGATTTGTATGAAAATTATATCCATGCGGTTTCGGAAGGTTTGTTTAAGATTTTTTCCAAAATGGGTATTTCAACCTTGCAATCCTATCAGGGAGCGCAGATATTTGAAATTATAGGTATTAGGTCTTCCGTTGTAGAGCGGTATTTTACGGGTTCTATTAGTCGGATACAAGGTATTGGATTGGATGAGATTGCAAGAGAGTCATTGTATAAACACCACGACGCATTTGCAAAAAGAGAAGTTCCTTCCGACCTGCTGTCTTCAGGAGGTATTTACCAATGGAGACGTAAAGGAGAAGTGCATTTATTTAATCCGACGACTATACATCTTTTACAACATTCAACTAGAACAAATGATTATAGTTTGTATAAAAAATATGCAAAGGCGGTAAACGATCAGGAACAAAAAGCGATAACTATTAGAAGTCTGTTTGAATTTTCACCAACAAGAAAATCGATATCCATAGATGAGGTGGAACCAGCGGAAAATATTTTTCATCGTTTTGCTACTGGAGCAATGAGTTTTGGCTCTATTTCTTGGGAAGCGCACACTACTTTGGCTATAGCTATGAACCGTTTGGGAGGGAAAAGCAATACTGGTGAAGGAGGAGAAGATGAGGTACGTTATACTCCATTGGAAAATGGAGACAGTATGCGCTCTGCCATCAAGCAAGTTGCCAGTGCACGTTTTGGTGTGACAAGCTATTATCTTACAGAAGCGGACGAACTCCAAATCAAAATGGCGCAGGGGGCTAAACCTGGGGAAGGTGGCCAACTTCCTGGTTTTAAAGTAGATGAATGGATTGGCAAAACAAGACATAGTACACCTGGTGTTGGGTTGATTAGTCCGCCGCCGCATCACGATATTTATTCTATTGAAGATTTGGCACAGTTGATTTATGACTTGAAAAATGCTAATAGAAAAGCACGCATCAATGTCAAACTGGTTTCTAAGTCTGGTGTCGGTACAATTGCCGCTGGTGTGGTTAAAGCAAAAGCGGATGTAGTACTCATCTCTGGTTTTGACGGTGGTACGGGAGCTTCTCCAATAAGTTCCATCAAGCACGCGGGTCTTCCATGGGAATTGGGTTTGGCTGAAACGCATCAGACATTAGTTCGAAACAAACTACGCGGTCGTGTAATTGTACAGGCAGATGGTCAGATGAAAACAGGGCGAGATTTGGCAGTGGCGGCACTTTTAGGTGCGGAAGAGTGGGGCGTTGCAACAGCGGCGCTAGTCGTGGAAGGTTGTATTATGATGCGTAAATGCCATCTCAATACCTGTCCGGTTGGTATTGCAACACAAGATGAGGAATTAAGAAAAAGATATACTGGAGCAGCAGATCATGTCGTTAATTTTATTCAGTTCATGACACAGGAATTGCGTGAAATCATGGCGGAGCTTGGCTATCGTACAGTGGATGAAATGATTGGCCAAGCAAACGTATTGAAAGTCCGCGACAATATTGATCATTGGAAAATAAAGCATTTAGATCTTTCTCCAATACTATACAAACAACCAGATGACAAGGATACAACGCTTTATCATACCGAAGATCAAGATCATGGATTAGAAAATGTATTAGACTGGCAACTAGTAAAATTGGCCGAACCTGCCTTACAAAATGGAAATAGCGTAACAGGCACATTTTCTATTCGAAATATTGATCGTACAACAGGGACTCTTTTGTCTAACGAAATAACAAAACTGTACCAGGATAAAGGCTTGCCGGATGATACTATTCATTACAGATTTGAAGGTACTGCCGGTCAGAGTTTTGGTGCATTTGCGGCCAAAGGTTTGACGATGGAGTTGTTGGGCGATTGCAATGACTATTGTGGTAAAGGACTAAGCGGAGCCAAGATTATAGTTGCTCCATCGATTCGCGCTACTTTTAATGCAGAAGATAATATTATCATTGGTAATACAGCTTTTTATGGCGCAACTTCTGGGGAGGCTTATATTAGAGGACGAGCGGGAGAACGCTTTGCTGTTAGAAATTCAGGTGCAAAAATAGTTGTTGAGGGTGTAGGCGCTCATGGTTGCGAGTATATGACCGGTGGTATTGTGGTGATATTGGGTTCCTTTGCCAACAATTTTGCGGCTGGGATGAGTGGAGGTATTGCTTACGTCTATGATCCAAATGCAAAAATGCCGAAACTTTACAATCCTGAAATGGTGGATCTGGATCCTCTCAATGAAGAAGATTTATCCGAACTTGGAGCCATGCTGGAAAAGCACGTACAATATACTGGAAGCACAGTTGCCAACTTTATTCTTTCAGATTTGGAAAATCAAGCCAAAAGCTTCGTAAAAGTATTCCCAAGAGAATACAAAAAAGTATTGGCGGAGCGAAAGTTGTCCAAAGAAGAAATAGCTGGGTAGGTTAAGAATACAATTTTGAAAATGTGGTGACCTCTGACCTTACAGAGGAAATGTGGTAATGTAATGGGACACAAAACAGGTTTTATCGATCATACTAGGGAAATACCCAGACATCGTCCAGTGCAGGAGCGTATTAATGACTATAAAGAATTCCATGAACGCTTTGAGACGAAAAAACTTAATAATCAGGCTGCCAGATGTATGGATTGTGGTGTGCCGTTTTGTAGTAGTGGTTGTCCTTTGGGTAATGTGATTCCTGATTTCAATGATGCCGTTTATCGTGAATCATGGGCAGAAGCGTATGATATTCTTTCTTCAACAAATAATTTTCCAGAGTTTACAGGACGAATCTGTCCCGCTCCATGTGAAAGTGCTTGTGTATTGGGCATTAACCAACCTCCAATAACGATCGAGGAAATTGAAAAGCATATCATAGAGATTGCATTTGAAAAAGGTTTTGTCATACCTAAAATACCCAAGAAACGAACAGGGAAAAAAGTGGCTGTGATTGGTTCAGGTCCGGCTGGTTTGGCAGCTGCAGCTCAATTGAATTATGCTGGTCATACTGTAACTGTATATGAACGTGATGATGAGCCAGGTGGTTTGTTGATGTATGGAATTCCTGATTTCAAACTAGAAAAATGGGTCGTCACAAGACGAATCGATTTGATGAAAGAAGAAGGTGTGGAGTTTATTTGTAATGCCAATGTTGGCGGTAATGTTAAGATAAAGGATATTCTTCGGGAAAATCAAGCTGTTGTATTGGCAACTGGTGCGATGGTTTCTAGGGAACTGGACATTCCTGGAAGACAACTAAAAGGAGTCTTTCCCGCCATGCATTATTTAAAGCAACAGAATAAAATAAATCTTGGTAAAGATCCTTTTGTCAATCCTAAAATTGAAGGGAATATAGCAAACGAAAGAATAGATGCCAATGGAAAAATGGTTGTCGTTATTGGTGGTGGTGATACTGGGAGCGATTGTGTCGGAACAGCTAATCGTCAACATGCAGAAAATATCATGCAATTGACACATGGACCATTGCCTCCATCAGAAAGGACGGATTACATGCCTTGGCCAAGTGTTCCTGCGATTTTTACTACGTCTTCTTCTCAGGAAGAAGGAGTGTTACGTGAATTTGGATTGTCTCCTGTTTCTTTTGTCGGCAATGAGAAAGGGGAAGTGACTGGATTGAAAGTCGTTACATTGGAATGGCAATTGGATCATAAAGGCAACCGTATCAGTCACCTACAAGTAATAGGAAGTGAGCGGGTAATTCCTTGTGATTTAGCATTGTTGGCCCTTGGTTTTACACATGTGGAGCATGAAGGTTTATTAGACGAGTTGGGTATTGACCTGGATTTGAAGGGAAATATAAAGGCGGATGTGAAAAGATTTGCCACCAATATGCCAAAAGTATATGCTTGCGGTGATGCCAGAAAGGGACAATCGCTTGTTGTTTGGGCAATCAGCGAAGGTCGAGAATGTGCAAGAGTTGTTGACCAAGACCTTTCCAACGGTATTTCAGAACTAGAATCTAAAGATACAAATCTTGTAATTGCTAACGCAACGCAAGAATTTGGGTTTTAAATAGCATAACACGAACCTCATAGTCTTATGAGGTTTTGTTTTATTACAATATTTGTTGCAACAAATATTTCGTATATTTGTACTCTAAAAGGAGAATATCATATGGAAATCGGAATTGGAATGTTTGGCGATATGGCGACTAATCTAACGACTGGTGAGCCAATGACTGCACAAAAGCGTCTCAATGAGCTTTTGGAGCAAATAAAGTTGGCAGATCAAGTTGGTTTGGATGTTTACAGTATAGGAGAGCACCACCGTCCAGATTATGCGGTGTCTAGCCCAGAAATTGTATTGGCAGCTGCTGCATCAATTACTAAAAACATCAAGTTGAGTAGCGGTGTTTCTGTTTTGAGTTCTGCTGACCCCGTTAAACTGTATCAAGACTTCTCTACGGTAGATTTGATTTCGAATGGTCGAGCTGAGATAACGTTGGGAAGGGGTAGTTTTATTGAGTCATTTCCATTGTTCGGTTATAGTTTGGATAATTACGACAAATTGTTTTCCGAAAAACTTGATTTGATGTTGAAACTCAACGAGAACAAACCTTTGACATGGAAAGGCGAACTAAGAGCACCGCTTTACAAACAAGAAGTTTGGCCGCATCCGGTTGACAATCATTTGGATATGTGGATTGCTGTTGGCGGTACACCCACTTCCGTGGAAAGGGCAGCAAGGCTAGGACTTCCATTGATGGTAGCTATTATTGGAGGAAGTCTTTCGCAATTCAAACAATTGATTCAATACTATAAGGATACATACATATTGAACGGTCATGATCCTAAGAAAATGCAAATCGGTATTCATTCGCATACTTTTATTACCGAGACTGGAAAAGACATAGAAGAAAAATTTTTTCCTTATTATGGCGCTCAGATGGACCGAATTGGAAAGGACAGAGGTTGGCGGCCCTATACAGAAGGTCAATTTCATTATAGTTCTACTAAAGATGGAGCTATTTTCGCTGGAGATCCTAATGAGATGGCAGATAAGATTTTATATGCGAAAGAAATGTTTGGATTGACTCGTTTCTTAGCTCAGATTGATGTTGGAGGTGCTCCGCATAAGGATTTGATGAATATGATCGAGTTGATAGGAGATAAGGTCGCTCCACAAGTTAGATAAAAACAACAAAGTCCCAATTACGGGACTTTGTTGTTTTAACCTATTTTTTCTAAATATTCCTGCAACATGATAGTTGCGGCAATCTGATCAATGTTGCCCTTTATTTGACGGTCTTTTTTTTTCATTCCCATATCAACCATGGCACGAGAAGCCATTTTGGACGTGTAACGTTCATCAACAGTTTCAAGTGGAATATGGGGAAATTCTCTTTTGAGACGCTCAATCGCCTTGCGAACAAGTGGTGTTGCATGTGTGTCTGATTCGTCCCAGTTCAAGGGTTCGCCAATAAGTATTTTGTCTACTTGTTCTTTGGCAAAATAGTCTTTCAAAAAAGGAAAAAGTTTTTTGGTTTCGACTGTTGTGAGTGCATTGGCAATAATCTGCAATGGATCAGTAACAGCGATTCCCGTTCTTTTACCTCCGTAGTCGATACAAATAATTCTTCCCATAGTTAAAGAATAAACAAGTCCGCAATTACCAATACGCCAAAAACAACACTGGCAATACCATTTGCCGTCATAAATGCAATATTGACTTTACTCAAATCATTTGGTGAAACGATAGAATGCTGATAAATCAGCATGCCTATAAATACTGCAATGCCTATCCAATACAACCAATGAAAATTGCCAATTATTCCTGCATAAACAACAAAGCCTGCACTCAAAACATGTAGTAATGTTGATACTATAAGTGCGTTCTTTTTGCCTAGTTTGCTTGGAATAGAATATAGTTGTTGCGATTGGTCAAAATCAATATCCTGCAATGCATAAATGATGTCAAAACCTCCAGTCCAACAAATAACGGACAAGGAAAACAAAACTGAAACAATACTGAAAACGCCCGTTACAGCAAGATATGCTCCAATAGGAGCTAAGGAAAGTCCTAAACCCAATACTAAATGACAAAGTGGTGTAAACCTTTTTGTATAACTATAAAAAAGAATTACAAACAGTGCAATGGGCGATAAATAAAAGCAAATCCTATTGATAAAAAATGTCGCTACTATAAACAAAATACAATTAACGATCACAAAAGCTAAAGCATTGGACGGTTTAATAATTCCCGCAGGAATTTCGCGCACCTTCGTTCTGGGGTTTTTTGCGTCAATATTTCGATCGAGATATCTGTTGAAAGCCATGGCTGCACTTCTTGCTGTAACCATGCAAACCAATACAAGTAAAAATTTGATAATGATTTCTTGTGAAGTGAATTGCGGTCGATTAAGTGAACAGACACCCAAAAAAAAACCAATCATCGCGAATGGAAGCGCAAAAATCGTATGCGAAAACTTTATAAGTGAAACGTAACTTTTAAATTTTGACACGTTTAAATCTATGTTTGTGTAAAAAATAATCCTTCAAAGTTCCAATAGGCGACTTTGAAGGATCGGGAACTATTTTCTTGTGTTCAATTAATCTAGGACAAAACTTTCTCAGTTTTTACTGCTTTCTCGGCCATATTAGGAATAAATTCCGCCTTGTATTCTCCGTTATCCAATTTAACTTTGGTAGCACTGAAAGCATCTAAAGTCCTTTGAATATCTTCTTCTGTATGTGCTGCTGTTGGGATAATACGGAAAATGATTTCACCTTTCGGAATTACGGGATAAACGACAATTGAACAGAAAATGCCGTAATTTTCACGAAGGTCAGCCACCATCGTAGTAGCTTCTTCTAAACCTCCTTTCATGAAAATCGGTGTGACGACCGAATTGGTAGTTCCAATATCAAAACCACGTTCTTTCAACCCTTTTTGTAAAGAAAGCGCATTTTGCCACAATTTTTCCTTCAATTCAGGATGCGTCTGTAACATATCCAAACGTTTCAGGTTGCCAATAACCAGTGGCATAGGCATACTTTTCGCATAGATTTGAGAGCGAACGTTGTAGCGAATATAATCGATGATGATTTTCGGTCCTGATGCAAAACCACCAATAGACGCCATGGATTTCGCAAAAGTGGAAAAGTAGATATCAATTCCATCTTGGCAATCTTGTGCTTCTCCAACGCCAGCGCCCATTTTACCCAAAGTGCCAAAACCATGCGCATCATCTACCAATAATCGAAAATTGTATTTTTCCTTCAAAGCAATGATTTCCTTGATCTTTCCTTGGTCACCTGCCATGCCGAACACGCCTTCGGAAATAACCAAAATGCCACCTTGTGCATTTTCGCCTAAAAGGTTTTGAGCACGTTCAAGTTGTTTGGCTAGATCATCAATATTGTTGTGTTTGTAAGTATATCTTTTGGCGGGAGCTAATCGTAATCCATCAATAATACAAGCATGACATTCGGCATCGTATATAGCGACATCGTGACGGCTCAACAGTGCGTCAATCATGCTCACCATACCTTGGTAACCATAGTTGAACAGGATCGTGTCTTCTTTTTCTTCAAAAACGGACAATTCGTACTCCAGTTTTTCATGGTAAATGGTGTTGCCACTCATCATACGAGACCCCATTGGTGCGGCGAATCCCCACTCTGTTGCCGCTTCACTGTCTACTCTTCTGATTTCGGGATGGTTAGCCAAACCAAGATAGTTATTGAGACTCCAGGTGATTACTTCTTTTCCTCTAAAATTCATTCGAGGTCCGATTTCTCCTTCTAGCTTAGGAAATGCAAAATAACCGTGGGCTCTATTTCGATAACTTCCTATTGGCCCGTAATTTTTAATTAAATTGTCAAAAATGTCCGCCATTCTCTTGTTATTTACAAATAATCGCTACGCTGCGATCAAAGATTTTTCTGCCTAATAAATTCGTACAAAGGTAAGCGTTTCATAAATATGTGTTGAAATCTATCGGTAAACAGGATTTTGAAACCGTGTAACAGTAATAAAATACCTATTTTGGAAGCATTGAAGTAAATTTGCAGGTGGTTTTGATCGATGTATCCTCTCCTAAATCCTCTCCAGTAGGAGAGGACTTTGAAGGAATTCTATTCGATGATTTTTTCGTAACTTAATAGGCGTTTTTGGAAATGAAATTTATAAAACCTCATTTCTGCCCTTCTCCTGTAGGAGAAGGAAAAGAAAATTAAAGGTTTTCAAGTCCTCTCCTTGAGGAGAGGATTGAGGTGGGGTTTAAGTTTTCTAATCCTAAAATCTATTGGCTTAAAAATTTTAATTGGTATTTATATGAAATTACCGTTTCACAATAGGCGTTTTACGTTTTTGTTTATAGCTGCAATAGCCATGTTGGTATTGGAAGTTGTCAGCATATTGGGCTGGTCAATACCCATGCCAATAGCTCCGTTTTTTTATGGCATCATGGTCCTTGCAACTGGGTACGAAATTATATTGGGAGGCCTGAAAGCTTTATCCAAATTCAATTTCGGTAGTGTTAGCCTCTTGATGCTGATCGCTGTCGTCAGTGCTTTTTTCATGGGAGAATATTCTGAGGGAGCAGTCGTAATGGCTTTGTACGTATTGGGCGAGGCATTGGAGGATGTAGGTATTGATAACAGTAAATCTTCTCTGGAAGATTTGGTCAATAAAGCGCCAAGAGAAGCCGTGGTCAAAGGTGAAACTTCCCCTGTCAAAATCGACAAGATTCCTATTGGCTCTATAGTAGAAGTTAAGCCAGGAAGTTATAT
>QFOI01000078.1 GCA_003241175.1 Pseudopedobacter saltans | reverse complement strand
TGTAACGTATATTAAAAAATACAACACCTCAATGTTGTCGTTTCTGAAAACCGCCTAAAATTTTTGAAAACAGATCGTAACCGATCAAATGAACTCAAAATGGCTTTGTATGTATTTTCCAATAAGGAAAACACACTCTAATTTGCCAAAATTAGGGCTTTATCCTTAATAATATGCAATAGCTTGATTGTCAATGCATGGAATAGCATTTTCGGATTGGCATTGCGTTCAATATAATAAGCCGCTTTGTCCAGTTCTTGGCCTATGGCTTCTTGCTGAGGAATATCTATCATTTTGTTGAGCCTTTCCGCAAAATCCTTTTCGGAATCCGCAATAGTGAAAGCTTCTCCCAAAATCCTTAAACGAATGCTCTGCTCTAACAAGTGGCTGAAATAATACAAAAACTGTTTTTGAGATTCGCGCCCTTGCTCTTTGCTGATATACTCAATCCATTTAAGTTGTGCAATAGGCCCTTTGAAAATGGCATTGAGCCAATCCCTTAATAAAGCCTGCCAATCATTGCTCCCTTCTTCCCTCGCCAAAGACAAAGCTTCTCTAAAATTACCATCCGAAACTCCAGCCGCAAGAACGGCTTTTTGCTCTTCTATTCCTTTAGCTTTCAGCGCCGATTCTATATCGGAAGATTCAGGTCTTGGAATTTTGACCAATTGACAGCGGCTCAATATAGTTGGAAGTATAGCATCCACATTTTCTGCTACCAAAATGAACAAAGTATTGGCAGGTGGTTCCTCTATTAGTTTGAGTAATTTGTTGCCTTCCTTGTTGAGGTATTCTGGCATCCACATGATCAGCACCTTGTATTCGCTTTCGAAACTTTTGAGGCTGAGTTTGTGGATAATGTTATTGCATTCTTCCGCCGTAATGTTGCCTTGTCTGTTTTCTGCTCCGATGTATTGCAACCATTCGTACGCATTTCCGTAAGGATTGTGCTCCAAAAATTCCCGCCATTCAACAATATAATCTGCACTGATGGGTTTGTCTCCTGATTTTTTGGAAACAACGGGATACGAATAATGGATATCGGGATGTGCATATTTAGACGCTTTGAGACAGGCGCTACATTCACCGCAGGCATCCATACGAACGGGAATTTCTTCTGCCTCTCCAAACAAAGAAGGACCTGCCTCTGCCTTAGATTTCTGAACTTTTTCGCAAATGATATATTGGGCAAAAGACAGAGCCAAAGGCAAAGCTCCGCTGCCATCTCTTCCGAGAAACAAAAGTGCGTGACTCAAGCGATTATGCTGAACCAAATCTACCAACTGTTCTTTAACATGCTGCAAACCAACTACTTCCGAAAATCGCATAATTGCAAAACTACCAAGTTATTTATGAAAAAGCTTAATTTTTTGCATCGATGTATTTCAATAATTCAGGACTGTCTGGTGTCACTTTACTATCAAAATGTGCGATGAGGTTTCCTTTTTCGTCAATATAAAACTTGTTGAAATTCCAGGAAATAGTGGCATCCAACACACCGTTTTCACTTTTCTGCGTCAAGTATTGGTAGATAGGCGTAGTGTTGGCACCTTTTACATCCACTCGCGTGGTCAGGGGGAATGTTACGCCGTAGTTTTTTTGGCAAAAAGAACTTATCTCTTTGTTGTCTTGAAATTCTTGGCCACCAAAATTGTCGGAGGGAAATCCTACAATAACCAAATCGTTTTTGTGGGCTTCATACAATTTTTCCAAACCTGCGTATTGAGGTGTGTAGCCACATTTGGAAGCTGTGTTGACGATCAACAATTTTTTACCCTTGTATTTCGAAAAATCGATGGTTGAACCATCAAGACCTGTGATTTTGAAATCATATATGGTTTTCTTGTTTTCCATTTTATGTTTTTTAGGAATGAAAGAAGCGCAAGCCACCAATAAAAGGATGGCTCCCAACATGTATGCGTATTTTTTCATGTTTGTTTTGTTTAAATGATATAATCGAGCATAAAGTTACTCGATTAAAGGCTTTCGTAACAGCCAATGGATGGATTTAACGTATTTCTTTTATTTCCGGAAAGGTCATAGGAAATTCCGTTGATCGGGGTCGCAGCACCAATACATGGAGAAGCATTGGCTAAGTGAAAATCGTATTGAACTTCATTATTGTCCGTAAGCAAAAATCCAGGATCGTCATTTTGAAGCATATTGGACAACACTATCACACTTGGTAAAGCGGTGTATTTTGCCAAACTGTGGTCAACTTTTATTTGAATATTATTGCCACCAAAATTGTTTCCAATTCCGATCTCGTTGACCAAACTTGTATTGTCTCCCCACAAAATTGTGTTATTGATGGATACATTAAAAGTTGCATCGGAAGATCCTCCTAGATACAAAACTGGATTGTTGTGCGATACATATACATTGCTATAACCTGCCAACGTATTGTAGTTAAGTAAATAATTACCGCCATTGTATAGACCAACACTACTTCCGTTATTCACAATCAGACTGTTACTAATAGTCATACTACCCAAGCGAGAAAGTACACCATATCCTGAATTGTTTTGTACAATACAACCTTGTAGGTTTAGTTTTGTCGTGGTTGGAACTGTTGTATTAAGTGTATCTGTTATTCCGTAAATAGCATTTTTGACAGTGACGTAATTCAATATATTTCCGGTACTTTTTGGACCAAAATCAATTCCGAGCCAAGCGCCAGCTAGATTTTTGTAAGAAACGCCCCCACTGTTGGTAACGTTATTGACATAATCCATCCTGTCCGTGGTAAAATTAATGCGATTGGCATTGGCGGTATCACCATTTGCCAATAATGTACCTTCAATCGAAAGTCCGGCGCCGCCGTGACAATAGATATCACTTCCTTTTTCGATAGTAAGTGTCTTGCCTTCTGGAATCGTTAGTTTTTTTAATAAAACGATAGGTAAAGTATTTTTCCAAATAGTATCGTTAAGGATACTTTCATTGGTAAGGTAAACAGCATTCTGACCATAAGCTTGCAACTGTACATATTTGCTGTTACCATTGTAAAAAATACCAATACTGTCTTGGACAATGAAAGGACTGCTTGCATTGGTCGGATCTATATTGACGCGAACGAAACAATAAATGCTGTCTCCTGCTTCAATGTCTATATTGGAAAAATCAACACCCGCATTGCCATTAACGTTCATCTGGTAAGCAGAATTGGAGCCTCCAGCCAGCTGAATATTGCTGATTCTTAATTTTTGCTTGTTGTTGTTGAATATTTTGAAAATCCGTGTTGCAGAACCCTGAGCAGTGAAAACAGTGTCAAACTTCACGGAATCCAAAGCTGAAATAGACGCATCTGGACTACCGATATAATCTGTTTTTTTACAGGCAAAAAAGACCAATACCAATAGGGTGCAAGCAATAATGTATCGATGTATAAATGAAAAATTCATTTTATTTGAGTATAACGTAGTACAAGGTAACGCATTATGTTTGGATAACAAGATAAGAAAGGATAACCTGACAAAAAAACAACAATTGCTATTGTTTTGTTATCGTCGGCGAATTGCAACCAATGCTATTTAAACATTGTTATTTTTACGTAGTCCTACGGAAAGGGAATTTGGATTAAATTTAGCAAAATATTTTCTCATCATAAATAGCTCTGGTCATGGAAAAAGTAAAAATACTGATTGCGGTATCGCTAATGTTTTTATTAGGATCTTCTTCTGCTTTTGGTCAAAACAAATTGGTCAACAATACTTCAACCGACAAAAATGACCTTGACGCCTATCGCAAGAGCGTTTATGACAATCCTCCCGTACCAGACGGATTTGTCAATGATTTTGAAAATATTTTTACGGAAGAAGAAAATGCAAGCCTTGACAGTCTGATAAGGGATTTCGATAAAAAAACAGGCATTGAGATAGCCTTTATCAGTTTTGATACTTCCATGACGGTTGTGGATAGCATAGAAGCTTTAGGTTTAAAAATGGCAAATGTCTGGGGCGTCGGACAAAAAGACAAGAACAATGGCGTGATTGTAGGCGTTTCTAGCGGTTACGGTCAAGTAAAAATCCTTTACGGAACCGGAATCGATAAATTGGTTTCCAGTAAAGAAACCAACGACATCATTCAAAAACACTTCGTTCCTTACTACGAAAAAGACCAATATTACGAAGGATCTCTTGCAGGATTGAAAGCATTGATGGCATTGTTGCAATCTAGGTATAAGCCTTAGCCGACCACACTATCAATCCAACTCAATTTACTATAATAGTCAAAAGGAAAATTTTTGGGGAAAACCTCTTGATAGTTGAGCATGAGTTGTTTTACACGAAGCAATTCTGTTTGAGATTTAGGATGTTGAAGTTGATGCAAAATCTGCGCACGTAAGTAAGCGAGATCCACCTGCACTTTAACGAGTTGATCATCCAAAACCATGAGCGGACCAGATTTTTTTTCTAGTTTTTCCAATATAGATTCATCCATGTTTTTTTCCAGTTCGGCCAATGCTTCTTCTGGTTTGTCCAGCATCAAGCCTTTGGCCCTTGTCAATATCTGAACCAATACTTGGATATTTCTCGTAATTAAGTCTCTTTCTAACATAAATTCGTTTTTTTAAAAAGCTTCTCCCAAGGAAAAATAAACACCACCTTGACGTTTTTCGCCGGGAACTTTTTCTCCCCAGCCATAATCAATACGCACACTCAGGCTTCTTTCCAAATCAAAAAAGTAACGCAGACCGCCTCCGTAATTGGGTTTTAGATTACCGCTGAAATCGCTAATACCGTAAACAGACCCCACTCCGCCAAAAGCTACAATACCAAATCTCGGAACAAAACGATAACGCAACTCGGCTTGTGCCGCTGTATAGTTACGATCGTTGTATCGCCCCTGGTAATAACCGCGCATAATCTGATCGCTGCCCAATCTTTGCAATAGGTAAAATGGTGCATCATGGGATGTAAGGGAATTAAAAATGCCATTCAAACCTAAAGTAAATTTATTGTTCAATGGTTGAAAATAACGATAGTTAAATTGTACAATTCCCCCATTGTAATTGTCTCCACCAAAAAAATCTGGTACATAGTTGAGCGTTAGTTTGGCAAATTGACCTTTGGTCGTGTAGGTATTGGTATTACGGTTGTCCACAAACTGCTCGATACCTAAGGAGATATACTTGCCCCCCCCCTTTCCTACTAGATTGGATTTTTCAAAAAAACCTCCCGGCTCTTTGTCTTCATATTTGAAATGTTCAAATTCGGTGATAAAACCTAAATAGTATTTTCCAAATATTCTCTTATCGGCAGCAGCCATAAAACGGAAACGCTTTTCGTTGATAAGGTTCTTGTCTGCCTTCAAAGTATTGGCACCAATACCGTAAAAATTGTAGGGAAAATTTTGGTAACGAAGTTCTCCATAAAGACGATAATCATTGTTTTTGGTCCATATTTCGGTTAACAGTTTGGTGGATGTCTGTTTTTTTTCTGTGTAGGAAATACTTGCTTCAATCGTACTGTTTTTGATATTGGGATCTTTTCTGTCCGTGTAAAAAGAATACAGGCCTGTTACGCCGACTTTCAATCCAGTTTCCTGTGCGTAGGAAAGATTTGGTAAAGGAATAAAAGAAGGCTTTCTTGTTGTGTCTTTCTCGTTGGAAAGGTATTTGTGCAGGACTTTTTTTACGAAATCAATCTGAGCATCCGATTTTCCAGAAATGGAAAAAAACAAAAGTAAAAGGCTTACTGCCCTACCTTTTTTGTAAAGAGAAATTTTGTGCATACCACGTAAAAACATGCGCCAAAATTAGTGCTTTCTTTTTCACTTTGCTTTAGGTTTACGTACACAAAACGTTAATCTCGTTTATGGCACTTTTTCGCCATATTGGAAATCCAATGACGGATTTGCCAAATGCATTTGCTATTACCGTAATATGAAAAGAACTTTACAACCCTTTTTACCTAAATTTGCAGCTACTTTGCTTAAGGGTACAAAAACAAGCAAAAAAAGATATAATGACGATTTCATACAACTGGTTGAATGATTATTTACCGGAAAAATTGGATCCGGAAAAACTTTCCAAGATATTGACTTCTGTAGGACTTGAGGTAGAATTCATGGAAAACTATGAAAGTATCAAGGGTGGATTGGAAGGTTTGGTTGTGGGTGAAGTTTTGACTTGTGAGGATCACACTAATTCTGACCATCTACATGTAACAACGGTCAGTGTGGGAGAAAGTGAACCTTTGCAGATCGTGTGTGGTGCTCCTAATGTGGCCGCTGGTCAGAAAGTGATCGTAGCTACAGTCGGCACAACAATCTATCCAAAAGAGGGAGAGCCTTTGACGATGAAAAAAGCCAAGATACGTGGTGTGGAGAGTTTTGGGATGATATGTGCGGCAGATGAGATCGGCGTTGGTGAAAGCCATGATGGCATTTTGGTTTTGCCGGCGGAAACAAAACCAGGAACCAAAGTTTCAGAAATTTTCAAGGTTTATAAAGATATTCTTTTCGAAATAGGACTGACGCCTAACCACATGGATGCGATGAGCCATATTGGAACGGCGCGTGACGTGTCTGCTTATCTTTCCAGACACCAATCCAAGGATATCCGTATCCATACAACGTCTTTGAATAGTTTTTCGGTCGATAACCATGATTTAAATATCGGGATTGAAATAGAAAACAAAGAGGATTGCCAACGCTATACAGGCCTTTGTCTTACCAATATAAAAGTGGGGCCATCGCCAGATTGGATACAGGATCGCTTGAGAGCGGTTGGTGTACGTCCTATCAATAACGTGGTGGATATCACCAATTTTGTTTTACAGGAATATGGCCAGCCTTTGCACGCATTTGATGCAGACAAAATCAGTGGTGGAAAAATCATTGTTAAAAACCTACCTGAAGGAACAAAATTCTTGACGCTAGACGAAAAAGAACGCACACTTAAATCCACAGACCTGATGATCTGTGACGAAAAAGGCGGATTATGTATTGCCGGGGTTTTCGGTGGTATTGACAGCGGTATTTCCGAAACAACTACGAAAGTGTTTTTGGAAAGTGCCTGGTTCAAGCCGACCACTATCCGTAAGACTTCCATGAGTCATGGTTTGCGTACGGATGCGGCTCAACGTTTCGAAAAAGGTGCCGATATTTCGATCACAGTTACGGCACTAAAAAGAGCAGCATTGTTATTGAAAGAATATGCTGGTGCAACTATAAGTTCGGATATTCAAGACGTTTATCCAAAACCCAAAGAAGAAACACATATCTGCCTTAAATATCATTATCTCAAAAAACTAAGTGGCAAAAATTACCATCCCGATACAATCAAAAGAATATTATCGGCGCTTGGTTTCGGCACGGTGAAAGAAGGTATGGATGAAATATGGATTTCGGTACCATTCAGCAAACCGGATATTACTTTGCCCGCGGATATTGTCGAAGAGATTTTGCGCATTGATGGTTTGGACAATGTCGAGATTCCAGCTTCCATGCATATCACGCCTGCCGTGGACCACCTACAATCCAAACTGGACATTCAGGAAAAAATTGCTAATTACCTTGTTGGTGTTGGTTTTAACGAGATTATCACCAATCCGATTACCAATAGTGCTTACTATTCCGAAGAGGTATTGCAACACTCCGTCAAGATGCTCAATAGTCTGACCGCTGAATTGAATATCATGCGTCCATCTATGTTGGAAACTGGTTTGGAAGTAATTTCCTACAATGTGAAACGCAAACAAACCAATTTGCAATTATTTGAATACGGAAAAAACTATTCGACTAAAGCGGTTGGAGAATACAAAGAACTAGAAAGATTGGCTCTTTACATTACTGGAAAAACAAAAGAAGACGACTGGATTTCCAAAGGAAAGGATTTTGACTTTTTCCATGCCAAAGGTATTGTAAATGCTATTGTAGCATTAAACGGTTTCAATAAGATCAACTATAAAAAAGAAGATGAGAACACACTTTCTTTTGAAGTAGAAAAAAGCAAGATTGGTTTTGTTACAAAAGTTTCTAAGGAAAAACTGAATCGTTTCGATCTGAAAACGCCTGTTTTTTATATTGAAATTGATATTTTGAATATTGTCAACTTGGTTGTTTCCAAGAAAATAGTTTACAAAGAAGTTTCCAAATTCCCGGTCGTTTCGCGTGACTTGGCAATGGTAGTAGACAAACAAGTAAGCTATGATCAAATTGATTCCGTTATCAAAAAATCCAATTTGAATAAATTGGAAGCAGTTCGGTTGTTTGATATTTTTGAAAATGAAAAACTAGGAAACAACAAAAAATCAATCGCCGTTAATTTCTCTTTCCAAGATGCCGAAAAGACATTGACGGATAAAGAGATTGATGCCATGGTACAAAAGTTGATCTCCGGTTTTGAGAAAGAAATAAGCGCAGAAATAAGAAAATAATTTCCGTATGCCTACAGAGGAACAAATATCCGTCATAGAAGAAAAGCTGCAAGCACTATTGGTTCGCTTCAAAAGATTGCAAAAGGAAAACGCCAATCTAAAAGCCGAGCTACACGACGCTTCTACCAAGTTGGCGATCAGTCTGAAAGAAAATGAAAGTCTCCATCAGAAACTGGATGTGTCCAATATAGGTGTTTCCAATTGGACGCCAGCAGAAAAGCAGAATCTTCAAAAACGTATTGACGGTTACCTCAAAGATATTGATAAGTGTATGGAATTACTGAACGCCTAAACAATAATCCCCGAACAACGTTTCGGGGATTATTGTTTATAGATTGGTTTAACTTTCTCTCGCGCAAGCCGTAGCGCAGCGGTGCTTGTGTGAATAAAGTACTTACATCAGTTTTTCTCGATCTTATATTTATCCCACCACTGAAGTATAGTTTTTTGGCGAGTGCTATCATTTTTCGGACAACTAGTTAGATTGAAAGGATAGGTTTTATGGAGTCTGAAAGCATCAATCAAATCCATTGCATATCCTCCCATTGTAGCCGAATCTTTGAATGGTAAGGTTGATGCAATATTCTCAACAATACATCTAGTAGGTTCTTTACTGTCAATAAGTGAAATTAAAAAACCGATGTCTCTTTTCTGAATCCAATTTTTTGGAGCTTTATTCGCAGTCGTTATCAGATGATCCGTTTTGCTAGGATTGTTTGCCTTTAAAATTTCTATAAAATCTCGACATGCTAACGTACTAAAATCCACATAAAATACATTACCGGGCATTGTGGTATTTTTTTCTGTTGTCAAGTTATCTTTTGTTTGCCCAAACACAAAAGAAAAGTAAAGAAGAAAACTTGTTATAAAGACTAATTTTTTCATGTTCATAGATTTTAGCCAAGATAGTAAAATTACTTTCTAATTAACCATATCAATGCAAACTAATCACTTTGGTGATGGTCCATTTATCACCTTCTTGCTTCCAAACTATAACAAACTTACTAGGATTTGAAACACTATTTTCTTTCAAGTTACGGAAGCGGTGTTGGCCAATTTCGATAGCACCATAACCGGGAACAGGTGATACCTCAATACTACCATCGACAAGTTCGCGTTGTACTTTTCCACAGATGTATTTTTTAGTGTCGGAAAGGATTTTTTCTTTTGAAGTTTCCAGACCTGACTTGTCATGAAAAAACTCAATAGTATCATTGTAAAAAGCACGTTGTTTTTCTATGTCGCAGGAATTGTAAGCATGGAAAAACGAACTATCCAGACTTGCAATTTTCTTAAGAAGGTCATTGTGGCCAATCTGAGCATTGGCGGTAAATCCCCAAAAGCTGGAGAATGTGATTATAAAATAAAATATTTTTTCCATATCACCTATGAACGAAAAAAGCCTGTAAAGGTTACAGGCTATCCTTAAATGAAATGCCTTTTTAATCAATATAATAGAAAATCCGTTGCAGCTTGTTGTCATTAAAAAGTAATAAAATCTAGATCCATAGAACGTTTGCCATCCACAGGGGAATTACGTTGTAAACTATCTAGTATTATCAGCATATCGAAGGGATTGTCTCCAGTCGTGAATTGGTATTTAGCATTCATTCCCCATATCCCTTTTGGATAAACGGGTATCGCAAAATGTCGCAATGCTTTGGCGTCCTTGGGAAGTGTGTAAACACTTTTTTTAATTTTAAGTGCCCTTGTCAAGGAATCCCCTTTTTCTACAACA
The DNA here is from genome assembly GCA_003241175.1 of Pseudopedobacter saltans. Taxonomy (GTDB): domain Bacteria; phylum Bacteroidota; class Bacteroidia; order Chitinophagales; family Chitinophagaceae; genus Rhizosphaericola. Next base: position 1,223 of record QFOI01000078.1, on the reverse strand, counting down.
GACTGCCACAGGTTGCCGTCCTTTATTCTGAAGATTTTGACCGAATCAGAAAAAGCAATCACACTGCTGAAAAAAGTGTTTTTGTACTTTTCCCTGTAATAATCGCCTGATTGTATTTTGAGGTTGTTGCCATCATTGTCCGAAACGATGAGTTCTATATTCGAGAAAGTGAAGTTGTCTATCGCCGGATAAATTATTTTGTTACGTTCATCTTTGAGTAAGGAATCTATTAGCTTTGTTTCCAAATCATAACTCGCGCTCAGCAGCCTAAAACGTTCTACGTTGGCGGGTAGGCGCTTTAAATAAATGGAAGAGGCTGCTCTTCGCTGACTGTAATCGTATTGCATTTGTCCGAGTAAGACAGCATCCATGTCCCCTTGTCCAGAAGAAACAAACTCATCTATCTTATCCTCAAGCGTACTCAAAAACCATACAATTGCAGAATCTGATTCGATGGTCATTACATCACTGTTTTTGTCCAAAGCATTTTGAATTTCATTTGCGGACATCATTGGTTTTAGATAGGTGTTGATTATATATTTGTTCATGGCAGGTAGTTTTTGAGGTGCAAAACCTACAAATCCGCTACCTATTATCTTCACCTTTACTGTCCAGTTCTTGTCGTTGTATGTTTTTATCCACTCCAACATTTCTTTTGTTTCCGGGTTGTTGTATATGGTTCCGCTAAATGCATCCAGAAACAAAGAGTCGTACTCTTGCTTCGTCGATGCAAATGCTTTTTCGTTGTTGAGGTAGGTATTCAATTCACGAATACGCCAATCCGGGATAGACATAATGTAGGTGTTGAAATGTCTTTCGGTGATTAGTTTTTTAGCGATGCTATTGTTTAATATGGCACTCTCTTTCAGGAAGAATTGGACATCTCCCAATCCTACGAGCCTAACTTCTGACGGGATTTGGCTTGTAATGTTGGGTAAAAGATCGGGCTGTTCTTTGGCTTTTGTGTAATTTTTAATTTGGCCAATGCTGAAGCCGCACTGACAATAAAAAACAATTAGTATGAGTAGCAAGCGGTACATAGATTAGTTATTTTGGTTTATAAAATCATGATATCACATGAGAAAAGTTTTTTTGAAATTATTCAACACTCGTGTGCAATATTAAAGCCTGTAAAGGTTACAGGCTTTTGAATATACTTTTCTACAAAACTTACTTTGGTTCTACCACATCCAATTGTAAGGATTTGCTAGTCCATTCACGTA
>QFOI01000596.1 GCA_003241175.1 Pseudopedobacter saltans | reverse complement strand
ATTTTATTTAATAGACTGGTAATCAATTAAATATACAACTTTTTGTTGAGATTTGAACCATCTTTTTCTTTATTTATCCTAAATGCACAACGGGTTAAAAGAATATTTTGCATCTGAATAAAATCAAATTACAGAAGTTTAAACCTTGATATAAATTTTCTTTTTGTCCAATATATAAACGATCGACCAGTAAAATATGATATTAATAATCGCATACATCAGTGAACCATTTCTTTCGTCAGCAAATATTGGTTGGCAAACATGGTGATACAACCAACTCAAAGGATTTTCATATAATGGAGTTCCTTCTGGACTTGTACCAATATTCCAACGAATCAACCATAAAACTCGAGGCAAGAAACCAAAAAATAAACAATGGATTTTTCCCAAAAACATCAAAGAATTTGGTTAGCCAACTTTTATGTCCTTTAAACTCGATAAAGTAGATGATCACTGCAATGATCATAATAGCCAAACCCGTTGTATAAACGACATAACTACTTGTCCAGATTTTTTTATTGAAAGGAAACCAATTATTCCAAATGATCGCGACCAACAAGGTAAACGCAGCAGCGACAAATAAATGGGTGAGCATTTCGTATGTTTTCCCCAACTTTTGGATATAATTTCCAACAAAATAACCGAAAACTATTTGCACAATGGGCGTCAATCCACTCGCCAATCCTTCTGGATCAAAAGCAATACCTTCCCCATGATACATATGCGTTTCTCCCAAAATGGCTTTATCTACATTTGTCCCAAACCATCCTTGAATACCAAATGGATCAGCAGCGCCAAACTGTACACACAGCCACCAATAAAACAACAATATAAACACGCAAATACCCATGGCAACTTTGGGTTTGCAGAAATACGCAATCAAAGAGGCAAGGAAATAAGCAACGGCTGTACGTTGCAATACGCCCATAATCCGAATATTTTCCCAAGCCTTAAAAACAAAATGTCCGGCATCATCATATTTGATAAACGGCGCCCAGTTGAGGAACAAACCAATAAGAAAAATGAGCACAGAGCGTTTGATTGTTTTTTTGAAAAAAGCACCATTTCCCGCTTCTCGTAGTCGTGGCATCACAAAGGCCATCGCATTACCAATCGCAAAAAGAAAAAATGGAAATACTAAGTCTGTCGGCGTACAACCATGCCAAGCCGCATGATCCAACGGCGGATAAATATGATCCCAAGAACCTGGATTGTTTACCAAAATCATCAGCGCAACTGTTGCACCGCGAAACACATCCAAGGAGTAAAATCGTTCTTTCTTCATATACAAATTATAAAAATAGTCTAAGTTTGTTCACGTTAAAGGTAATAGAAATGCAAGATTATTTCGTACATTCTTCCTCTTTTGTTGACGAGCCGGCACATATCGGCGCGGGAACTAAAATATGGCATTTTTGTCACATTATGTCGCCTAGTTATATCGGACAAAATTGTAATATTGGGCAGAATGTTTTCATCAATACCAATGTCAAAATTGGCAACAATGTCAAGATTCAAAACAATGTTTCCGTTTATGATGGCGTGGAAATAGAAGACGATGTATTTCTTGGTCCATCAATGGTTTTCACCAATGTCATCAATCCACGCAGCACGATTGAACGAAAAAATGAATTCAAAAAAACCCTCGTACGCAAAGGGGCAACGATTGGGGCAAATGCTACCATTGTTTGCGGAAATGAAATTGGCGAATATGCGTTAATTGGCGCAGGAGCCGTGATTACGAAAAATGTTTCAGCATTTGCCATTATGAAAGGAAATCCAGCGCGACAAGATGGATGGATCAGCGCATTCGGAGAAAAATTACATTTTGATGCGGATGGAAATGCCATTTGTGAAAAAACTGGCGAACATTACCAATTAACCAATAATCAAGTGCGAAAATTGTAATTGCCGGATTCATTCGGATATCGATAAATTGTTATAATTTCAGATTCAAAACTATTACTATGAAAATTGTACAATTTATTCTTTTCCTACTCTGCGGATTGATGTTTCTGAACGCAGGTTTGGACAAATTTTTACACTATATGCCTATGCCCAAAATGGAAGGTGAAATGGCAAAAGTGTTTGACGCATTTATGACTTTAAAATGGTTAATGCCATTCGTTGGTTTTTTCGAAATCGTAGGAGGAC
>QFOI01000077.1 GCA_003241175.1 Pseudopedobacter saltans | reverse complement strand
AAGCTCGCAAGCTCTTCCGTACTTGGTTCTCTTTCATGCTCTTGTTCAAAAGCCATGTAAGCTTTGTTTGCCTTGTTGTAAGTACCGATCTTGTTTTGCGGAAGGCGAACTAGACGTCCCTGTTCAGCCAAAGCCTGCAAAATAGACTGGCGGATCCACCAAACAGCATAGGAGATAAACTTGAAACCTTTTGTTTCATCAAAACGTTGAGCCGCTTTGATAAGACCAAGATTTCCCTCGTTTATCAAGTCACTTAATGACAATCCCTGGTGTTGGTATTGTTTGGCAACAGATACAACGAAACGTAGATTGGCCTGAACTAATTTGTCAAGAGCACGCTGATCATCCATCTTGATACGCTGAGCAAGAGTTGTCTCTTCCTCAGGAGTAATCATTGGAATCTTCGAGATTTCCTGCAAATACTTTTCGACGGCCTGAGAGTCACGATTCGTGATCTGGGTGGCAATTTTAAGCTGCCTCATATATTAATCCTAAATTTTAAATCTTAATGCCTATCATTTTAGAATCACATCTTCTCCTCTAAAAACTTTGCCTCAGCTTAAATGTTTAAATCAAAATATTAGGCGCATTCATATAGAACGCTAATCACTCCAAATTGTTTCTTAAAATAGGGAGTTTTTTCCTAACTTATGAATAAATTCTTCAATGCAGCATGCAAAGATACACAAAATATAGCTTCCTCATAATCCATATATTAATAATAACACAATTTTTCTTTAAAATACTTTTTTTTAAGTGTGGAAAAATGGTTGGGACAAAATTGCTGTCAAAAATTTAATCATTAGCTTATATATTTGCAAAGCTAGTAGCCAGGATCAATGGATACTACCATCAACGATCCAAACTTCTAATATTAGACAATAAACCATTTTTAGAATGTTACCTAAAATAAATCCGACAACAACACAAGCTTGGCTTCTTTTGCGCAAGCATTTCGAAGATGAGATGAGCCATATCAAGGTGAAAGATATGTTTGCACAAGATCAGGATCGTTTTAGAAAATTTTCACTCCAATTGGATGATATACTTTTTGACTATTCCAAAAATATCATCAACCAAAAAACGATGCATCTTCTTTTGCAATTGGCAGAAGACTGTAACCTAAAAGATGCCATACAAGCATTGTTTTCCGGAGAAAAAATAAACGAAACAGAAGACCGCTCTGTATTGCATGTCGCGTTAAGAAATTTTTCTGGGCAGCCAATATACAGTGACGGTAAAGACGTAATGCCAGACGTACAGAGAGTACAGAAGCAAATGAAGGATTTCTGTGAAAAAGTTCACTCTGGTCAATGGAAAGGATACACCGGAAAAACGATCAAATACATTGTCAATATTGGTATTGGAGGCAGCGATTTAGGACCTGTAATGGTGACAGAAGCATTGAAACCCTATTGGACACACGGGATTCACCCTTATTTTGTCAGCAATGTAGACGGTACACATATCGCCGAAACACTGAAATTGATCAATCCAGAAGAAACCATATTCCTAGTTGCGTCAAAAACTTTCACTACACAAGAGACCATGACCAATGCGCATACTGCTCGTAACTGGTTCTTGGAATCCGCGAAAGATGAAAGTCATATTGCCAAGCATTTTGTGGCATTAAGTACGAACGAAAAAGAAGTTTCCAAATTCGGTATTGACACAGCCAATATGTTTGAATTTTGGGATTGGGTTGGCGGTCGCTACTCTCTTTGGAGTGCCATCGGTTTGTCCATAGCGTTGACGATTGGCTATGATAAATTTGAAGAACTTTTGCGCGGTGCGTTTAAAGTAGACGAATATTTCAAAAGCACTTCTTTTGACAAAAACATTCCTGTCATTATGGGATTGATTGGTGTCTGGTATACAAATTTCTTCAAAACTCAAACGGAAGTCATCTTACCTTACGACCAATACATGCATCGTTTCCCTGCTTATTTCCAACAAGGAAACATGGAAAGTAACGGTAAACATGTGGATAGAAAAGGTGGTGATGTATCTTACAGTACAGGACCTGTTATCTGGGGAGAACCTGGAACTAACGGACAACACGCTTTTTACCAACTGATCCATCAAGGAACAGTGATTACGCCAGCAGACTTTATCGCACCGGCCATAAGCCATAATCCTATTGGTGACCATCACGAAAAACTTTTAAGTAACTTTTTCGCTCAAACAGAAGCCTTAATGAACGGAAAAACAGAATCCGTAGTAAAAGAAGAATTGCGTGAACAAGGCAAAACAGAAGAAGAAATCAAAAAAATAGCTCCATTCAAAGTATTTGAAGGAAACAAACCCACCAACTCTTTCTTGGTAAAAGAAATCACACCAGAAAGCCTAGGTTCATTAATAGCCTTGTACGAACATAAAATCTTCACACAAGGAATCATCTGGAATATTTTCAGCTTTGACCAATGGGGTGTTGAATTGGGCAAGCAGTTAGCCGGCAAAATTCTTCCAGAATTGGAAAGTGATGCGGAAGTAACTACGCACGATTCTTCAACCAACGGACTGATCAACGAATACAAGAAGTTGAGGAAGGGATAGACATAGTCCATTAAAAATCATAAAAAGAGTGTATGTTTTGTTTCATACACTCTTTTTTTATACATTGACTCCAAACAGTTTAATCTAAAGAATTCCTCGAAGCTTTGCTTCGGGGTTGGTGGGAAACGAGCGTATGCGAATTTTTGCGAAGCAAAAAAGGTTCTTACAAAATGGTGGTCGGGACGAAATTTTCAGCAATACTCCGTCTGCTCTGCTGCGGAGATGCATGAAAATTAACCATTTTGTTTTTATTATATGAGAAAATTACTAACAATATGCGTTCTTTGTTCTATTGGAATGAATGCCAAAAGTCAAATATCATTAATTGGAGATTGGCGTATAATAAACAAGTCAACTTCAAAAGGCAGGCAAGACACAAGCATTCATAATATTGGAGATATACAACTGAACGCAGATTCTACGTTTTATATTTTTGGGGACACCACATCATCTAAATCGCAAATTCCAGGCTGGCATGTTGGAAGTCCTCATAAAGGTAGATGGACTTTTATCAAAGGAAATCCTAGCCGTCTAAATCTTTATTATGATGCTAAAGATCAGCATAAGTTTTTCCCTTACATTATAGATAAAATAACTAAAAATGAAATGATACTTTATTTTTCATCCTTAAAAAAGTATCCATTTAACTACAAAAAGCGTTAATCAATACTAAAACGATAAATCTCAACGTTTTATACATATCGCGTCAATCATTTACAGTTGGATAAAATATCCACTCAATCCATTCCTTTTTTGACAAAGCTTTTAAGGTAACACATTTTGTTTTCTAAAACATTGTACTTATGAAGAGGATGGTCAGAATCATATTTCTCACAAGTATAGCTATATGCATGGCTCAAGAGCTTTTTGCCCAAAACTTTTGGGATAAGTCAGAGTTAGGCTTTTCCGTGGGAGGAATAAAATATATTGGAGGAGAGCCATCACCTAGTACCCAATTCAGTGGAGGTATTTTAGGTAAATATTTGCTGAGTGACAAGTTAGCCATTAGAGCTCAAATTACGGCAGGAACGATTGTGTCAAATACTAATGCAGTTCCAACAATAGCCTTACCCGAAAACAAAGAATTTAGGCTTGGCATCATGGAATTCAGCGTTATGCCGGAGTACGATTTTATCAACATTAACACAGGGGAGAAAAAATTTACGACATATGTTTTTTTAGGAATAAGTTATTTTTACTACACGAGGACATACAGACTTGTTGATTCTGTAACCAACACATCAACTTCATACAAATATCCACGCTCCAAAGTTCCTCCAATTTTGAATATACCAGTAGGAACAGGATTCAAATATGCATTTTCACCTCACGTAAAAGCGTTTGCCGAAGGTAGTTTCCGACTTTACCTGCATCAAGAATTTTATTCTTTTTCGGTGGGCATGACATTTAATCTCGGAATGTTTCGTGGAAATGGACATAGTAGCGATTATAATGAAAAAAGGCGAACTAATAGTAGTCGCCAAGATTGCCCGCCAGTCTATTTGTAAACGTTTTATCCTCCCTCATTTTTCATGTTACTTGATTTTATACCTTCGAGGTATGGAAGATATAGCAACTGACATTAATTCTAATTATGATAGTAAAGAGAATTACCGGAAGGTCACAAGCCAATATTTTGACTTGATAGAAAGGCATTTGGATGAATTAATTGCTGGGGATGCAGACGATATGCTTGAGTTAAATGATATTGCCAAATTACTTTTTGTATCCCCAAAACAACTAATCAAAATAATCACCTCAACCAAAGGCAACCATCCTTGCCACTTTTATGTGGAGAGAATAATAGAGAAGTCAAAAGAACAGCTAAAGAATACCGAACTTTCAGTTGCTGAAATTGCCATAAGGCTTACCTACGACCCATCCAATTTTACTAAATTTTTCAAAAAACATACGGGCCAAATCCCCACCCAATATAGAAATGAAATAAAAGTGAAAAGTTCACCATAGAAAAATTAGAAAACTAAACGACCTTTATATTATCATCAAAAAATTGAAAAACATTATGGCAAATCACGATGTAAAAGGAAAAGTTATATTGATTACGGGCGGTGCGAAAAATCTTGGTGGACTTCTGAGCCGCGATTTTGCAGCAAAAGGAGCAAAATTGGCAATTCATTACAATAGTGCGAGTACCCAAACTGATGCAGAAAAAACCTTAGCGGAAGTAACGGCAATCGGAGCTGAAGCATTTTTGTTTCAAGGCGACTTGACGGATGTGAAAAACATTACTAAATTGTTTGATGCCACGATCGAGAAATTTGGAAGCATAGACATCGCCATCAATACAATTGGGAAAGTTTTGAAAAAACCGTTTGTTGACACGACAGAAGCCGAATATGACAGCATGTCTGACATCAATTCCAAAATTGCTTACTTCTTCATTCAAGAAGCAGGGAAAAAGATCAACAACAATGGTAAAATATGCACTATTGTGACGTCTTTATTGGCAGCCTATACTGGCTTGTACTCTACTTATGAAGGATTAAAAGCGCCTGTTGAACACTTTACTAGAGCTGCATCCAAAGAATTTGGAGGAAGAGGAATTTCTGTTACTGCCGTTGCTCCCGGTCCAATGGATACACCATTTTTCTACGGACAGGAAAATGAAGATGCAGTTGCTTATCATAAATCCGCAGCGGCGTTGGGTGGCTTAACTGACATCAAGGATATTGCCCCATTAGTAGAGTTTTTGGTAACAGATGGTTGGTGGATCACAGGGCAAACGATTTTCGCCAATGGCGGTTATACGACCAGATAATAGAATCTAATCTTATTGATTTTATTGGAACAACCTTAATTGGTTGTTCCTTTTTTTGTTTAAAGTTTCTCCAATATGCGTCTTGAGAAGTCGAAACAATGGATTATTTTCATGATTCAATTGACTTACAAAAAGAAATTTTTCAATAATGCGAAAAAGACTATTCATCATTGCAACCATTGCCCTATCCTTTCTTTCTGGCTTTGCATTCAATATGGAGTGGACAAAACATAAAAACAAAAACATGAAAAAAGTTACAGGTATCGGTGGCATCTTCTTCAAATGCCAAGATCCTAAAAAAATGAGAGAGTGGTATCAGAAAAATCTAGGGCTCAACACTAACCAATATGGGGCCGTATTTGAATGGCACCAAGGAGCGGACAGTACCAAAAAAGGTTTTACACAATGGAGTCCTTTTGACGACAAGACAAAATATTTCGAACCATCATCAAAAGATTTCATGATCAATTATCGAGTCGAAAATATAGAAGCACTTGTCGATGAGTTGAAAAAAAATGGCGTGAATGTATTGGACAGTATTGAATCCTACGATTATGGAAAATTTGTTCACGTACTAGATGCAGAAAATAACAAAATAGAACTTTGGGAGCCAAACGATATCGCATATGAAAAACTGGGAAAAGAAATGGGCAGCGAAACAACCAAATAAAAAACGCACTGAGTTTCTCAGTGCGTTGACAAACTTGTTTTAAAAAGAAAATTATTTCGTCACAATATCGGACGCATAGGAAGCTTTTGCCTCTTCGTAAAAAGCGTCGGCATATTGTAGATAAGTTGTCGCAAATGACTGTGAAGGCTCATTTTTGTTGATCTGCAATACCAATGATTCAAAAGAGTCAAAACCTTGAGGCAAACGAACTTCTCCAACTGCCACAAAATTTTTATCAAAATCGCGCATGATGCCAGCCTGCGTATTGCAACTTATTTCTTTGGAAAGCAGCAATGCTTTCGCCGCTCCCACCAATGTATTGTAACTGTGATAAATACTGTCCGCATATTGTCCCGCAGCAAATGTCTCGTGCGCCCACGATAATTTTTCTTCCGATTCAAACAAAAGTGTTGCAACAAGATCAACAACGACCCCAGCGCATTCCCCAACACCAATTTCGGGTTTGTATTCACCTATTTGTCCCCAATCTATAAAATCGTCTTCGGACAAAGTGGTCTGATCTGCCAAAGGTTTCAACAATTGATAAAAATAGTCCTTACCAAGACGGTCGTAATACTGTTTGAATAATTCATTTTCCAAAGCGTTGGTCTGATAGTCATCCAATACGGCACGCATCGTTTGCGGTGCTCGTTTGGTAGGCACTTTGATCACTCTTTCTGCCGCACGTCCTAAACCATCACCCAATGGACCGCCAGCCAACATTACCTGAACGGCAGGCACAATCTTTCCAGTGACCTTCAACGAGCTGCCATGAAAACCAATATCAGCCAAACCGTGCTGTCCACAAGAGTTCATACAACCGCTGATTTTTATTTTTAGATCACGATTGTAGATCAAGTCAGGATATTCTTCGTACAAAACATCTTCCAATACTCTTGCCATTTCCGTACTGTTGGATATTCCCAGATTACAAGTATCGGTTCCTGGACAAGTCGTAATGTCCGTAATACTATCAAATCCAGGTGTTGCCAAACCTAGTTCGTATAAGGCATTGAACAAATAAGGCAGCGCTTCTGGACGAATGAATTTCAACAGCAACCCTTGATTTTGGGTAATACGCATCTCATCGGCCACATAATCCTTAACCGCATTGGCAAACGCACGTGTCTGGTCAGAAGAAATATCACCTGTCAATACTTTTACGTAAACACAATAGAACCCCTCTTGTTTTTGTGCAAAAACATTGGTCGCTTTCCAGCGGTCATACATATTTTCGTTAAGTACTGCGATGGCAGGCAATTCTTGTTTTGCTGGAGCTTCCGGCTGTGGAACCAGGTTTCTATCAACGATAAATGATTTGGATTTATTGGCTATTCTTTCTTCATCAATCAAACGCAAAACTTCTTCCAAACCTAATTTTTGAATCAGGTATTTGAAACGAGCTTTGTTTCTATTGGATCTTTCGCCATAACGGTCGAACACACGGATAGTACTCTCCGTATACGGAATCATCTGGTCTTCAGGCAAAAACTCATGTACGACGCTTGCCATAAAAGGCTGCGCACCTAGACCACCACCCATCATCACTTTGAAACCACGCTCCTCTTTTCCGTCAACAATGCGAACTTTTGGAATAAATCCCAAATCATGGATAAATGTATATCCAGAATCTTCCTCGCTGGAAGAAAACGCAATTTTGAACTTTCTTCCCATTTCCTGATCAATAGGATTACGCAGGAAAAATTCGAACATGGCTTCTGCATACGGCGAAATGTCAAATGCTTCTTTTGCATCAATACCAGCCGCTGGAGATGCTGTAATATTGCGAACGGTATTGCCACAAGCTTCACGCAACGTAATATCATCCTCCGCCAATTTGGCCCATAATTCGGGAGTTCTATCCAAACTAACATAATGAATCTGGACATCTTGCCTTGTAGTAAAATGTAGTTTTTTACTTGCAAACTCATCCGAAAGGTCCGCAATACGCACCAGTTGCTTGAAATTTATCTTTCCAAAAGGAAGTTTGATACGCACCATTTGCACGCCAGGCTGACGTTGTCCGTACACACCCCTAGCCAAACGAAGGCTTTTAAATTTTGTTTCGTCAATCTTCCCCTCTTGATATAGACGTATCCGACGTTCTAAATCAATAATTTCCTTTTCCACTACTGGATTGTTTAAATTTTCCAGCTCTGACCTGAAACTTTGCATAATTGGAACTTGAGATTAATTGTTCGAAAATGTTTGTAAAGATATTACAATTCTACAATTTTAGTAGATTTTTTACCAAAACGAAAAAACAAAATAGCCTGAACAGATCAAATCAACCCGTTGCGCATTTGGAATAACCATTAGATATTTCTTGCCTTTTTTCGAACAATAGATGAAATGAAATGTTCAAGTTTTACATATACCGATTAACCCCACCCTTATTCCCTCCCCTTTGAGGGGAGGGAATAAGGGTGGGGTTTTCAAAAACTTGGGACATATTGGCAAGAATAAATATCCAAATGCACAACAGCTTAAATCAATACCATTTCAACAACTCAACCTTTATATTGGAATCTTTGTCATTTACCAATTTTTCAAAAGCATGAACATCAGACAGGCCGTTTTGTCCACGGTAATGGTAAGGAATGACAACCTTAGGTTTAAATTCCAATACCGCACTTGCAGCTTGGTTAATATCCATGGTGTAAGGCAAATTCATACAAACAAATGCGACATCGATATCTTTCAGTTGACGCATTTCCGGAATATCTTCCGTATCGCCACTAATATACACTTTACTATTGCCCAAGTGTAGCACATAACCATTGCCTCGGCCTTTCGTATGGAATTTAAGCCTTTCCGCCGTTAGGTTATACATTGGGATAGCATCGATCTCCACCTTTCCTAATCGTACCGATTCCCCATTCCCAATAGACCTAATCCGTAGATGTTTATTGGGCAACTGATCGTCAATCAAGGTTTTGACAGCATTGGGAGCAATAATCGCAGTTGTCGGTTTCAATGCTAATCCATCCAAACTAGCCGCTTTAAAATGGTCTCCGTGCACGTCGGTATAAAGAATGTAATCAGGACTTCCCAGCTCTTTCAATTTGGAGGAATCGACACTGGGATCTACCAAATAATATTTCCCTTTGTACCAAATCTGAAAAGTAGCATGATTAACCGCTTTGAAACGAATGTCTCCATAGCTGTATTCGGAAGACTGGGCGTGTGAAAAAGCTATATGGAAAAGCAATACGAACAATAATGAGATTTTCATGATAGATATATTTTAGGTGAACAATTAAACCTTGTCAAAAGTAAAAATATATCCCTTACCTAAAAATACGTTTTTTGAACCTTTACCATACCGTTAAAGTATCACAGACTTCTAGGATCAGGCTTGAGTGGCATTCGAGCGCAACGACTAACTTCAACCGAGGGAACACCAAAATCCAATATCACTTTTCCCTCAATCAAATAAACACCATTTCCCTGCAAAGGATATGATTTCAATATGGGCGGAAAATGAACTGTATCAATAAAATCACCGTTCACATCGAAAAAATTACCAAACTTCATCAGTTGACCGTTTTTTGTATGCACAGTTTTGTCACAAACAAAATCGCCTACAATCCGGACGACTTCACCTTCTTTTTGCAACAGTTCTACTGCCAAAGTATCGCCTCGATAATCACTTTTTGTTAGGTAAAACATGGATTCGGAAACGGGAAAGCCCAACAACTCGATTTCGTCGTAGATATCTTCCAACAGAGAAGTTTCCAGTTTGGGTAAAATAGGTTTTCTACTAGAAGTTGCAAATAATGGCATTTCAGTCCTCATAGAAACTTTCTGCTGTCCCGACATGAGTAGATGCGCCTCCCACAAGAGTTCTTTTTTACCTATCTGCAAAAAACGAAAAGCGCCACATCGTATCAACAAAACCACCTGTTCCAATCCAATATGCGTACGCAATACAAAATTTTCCAAACTCGTATATTGACCATTTCTGTTACGCTCCTCGACTATACATCTTGCAACTTTCGCCTCCAAATTCAAAAAACAGTCAAAACCCAAATATATAGTTACCCCGCTGACAGAAGCGCCATATTGACTATCATTGACAGACGGTAACGCAATCCTCGCACCCGACTTTCTAGCCTCATTGACATAGACTTTCCTTTGATAAAAACCACCATAGTTGTTCAATACGGCCGCCATAAACTCTATTGGATAGTAGGTTTTCAGAAAAAGGCTTTGATAACTTTCGACTGCATAACTGGCACTATGTGCTTTATTGAAAGAAAAGCCAGCAAAGGACTCCATCTGCATCCAAACCAGTTCTGTTGTTTTTTCAGTGTATCCTTTTATTTTACAATTTTCAAAAAAACGAGCTTTCAACTCCAATACTTCCGTACGATCTCGGTATTTATTGTTCATCATTCGTCGGAGGACATCCGCATCCGCCAAATCCAACCCTCCAAAATGATGTCCAATTTTCATGACATCTTCCTGATATACCATTACTCCATAAGTCTCTTCTAGTTGTGCTTTAAACACCGGATGAATATAGTCCACAGAAGCTGGATTACGATGCCGTTCGATATAGGTTTTCATCATACCGCTACTAGCAACACCCGGCCGAATGATGGAACTCGCCGCTACCAATACAGGATACGTGTCACATCCCAACTTACTGATAAGCTGCCTCATCGCTGGACTTTCAATATAAAAACAACCAATAGTATTGGCCGATCGCAACTGAGCGGCAATCTTTGGATCTTTCAGAAAGCGTTCGGGTTGATGGACATCTACCTTTTCTTTTTTATTCTCTTGGATCATCACCACACAATCATTGATATGCCCAAGCCCTCGTTGCGATAGGATGTCAAATTTTTCCAACTTGATATTTTCCGCCGTATACATGTCAAACTGTACAGTCGGCAAGCCTTTGGGTGGGTAATCCAGTGCACTATAATAGGTCAATGGTTTTTCGGAAATCAATACACCACTTGCATGTATCGTGCGTTGGTTAGGAAAATCCTTCATCTTCTCGTATACGGAAACGATCATTTCCGTGACTTCATTTTTGTTCAACATGGAATCAGGATTTTTGACCAACCGATCAATATCTGCTTTGGGCAAACCGTATATTTTACCTAGTTCGCGTAAGATGCTACGCCCCTTAAATGTACTCATTGATCCCATCAACGCAACATTTTCTTCGCCATATTTTTGAAAAATATAGTCGTAAATATCATCCCGCTGGTTCCAACAAAAATCAATATCGAAATCCGGTGGATTTTTTCGCTTAACATTCAAAAAGCGTTCAAAATACAAATCCAAAGCAATCGGATCGACCTCCGTAATACCCAAACAATAAGCAATCACGGAA
>QFOI01000595.1 GCA_003241175.1 Pseudopedobacter saltans | reverse complement strand
ATCGTTTTTTAGTAAATAATGACAAATCTTATTTGCTAGATTTATATCCTGATATGGTAGAAGACTATAAAGGGTGGAAGTCAGATCACAAGTCCAAAAATGGCTTGTTTTGGCAATATGATGTAAGAGATGCCATGGAAGAGACTATTAGTGGTGGGAGAAAGGAAAGAAACAATCGACCATCCATCAATGGATACATGTATGGAAACGCCACGGCTCTAGCCAAAATTGCCGCATTAGAAGGAAAGGTAGACGAACAAAAATATTATCAACAACAATCGGATTCTTTGAAAGTCAAAGTTCAAAATCTGTTATGGAATCCAAATGTTGATTTTTTCGAAGTGTTAAAAGATAAAGGTGATACCTTATCTAATGCGATGGAAGAGATTGGTTTTATTCCATGGTATTTCAATCTTCCAGAAAAAAAATATAGTTCTGCATGGAGTAAATTAATGGATACGGCTCACTTCAATGCTCCTGCAGGAATCACGACAGCCGATCGCAGCAATCCATATTTTAGGTCGCATGGTTGTTGTAAATGCGAATGGGATGGTGCTGTTTGGCCATTTGCCACTTCGCAGACCTTGACGGCGATGGCAAATGTGTTAAACAACTATGAACAAAAGGATATTTCAAAAGAGGATTATTTTACTCAAATTAAGAAATATGAAACATCGCAACATAGGAATGGAAAGCCTTATATTGGCGAATACATGGACGAAAAAATGGGTTTGTGGTTGACGGATGATGTAAGAGGTAGATACTATAACCATTCTACATTCAATGATTTAGTTATTACAGGACTTGTGGGATTGCGACCAAGAACCGATAATATAGTGGAAGTCAATCCATTATTGCCTGCTGGGAAATGGGATTGGTTTGCCTTAGATAATTTATTGTACCATGGACAAATATTGACGATTCTTTGGGATAAAACAGGAAAGAAATATAGTAAAGGAAAAGGATTGTCGGTTTGGGCAAATGGAAAACGCATCGCACATGCCAAAAAACTTACGAGAATTATAGGCAAATTATAGTTATGAAAATATTTACCATAGTATTCTTATCTCTAATAACTATTCAAAATCTTCACGCGAAATTGGTTTTGCCAAAGATATTGGGTAATGATATGGTTTTGCAACAAGGACAAAGTGTTCCTATTTGGGGATGGTCTGAACCCAATGAAAAAATTACCATTTTTTTTAAGGGGCAAACAAGGACAACGATTGCTAATTCAAAAGGTGAATGGAAAGTTGTGCTTTCTTCGTTAAAAGCCTCTTTTGATTCATCTGAACTAACTATAAAATCATCATCTGAGACAATTGTTTTGCATAATATTTTGGTTGGTGAAGTCTGGTTATGTTCAGGTCAATCCAATATGGAATTTGCTATGCGAAAGATTAGCAAGTTGCAGTCACCGCCCAATAGCAATTGGCCAATCCATGAATTAGAAAAAGCAAAGAACAAAAATATAAGAATTTTTTTAGATGAACGTAAAAAAATGTCGCCTGATTCTACTCATTCTGGTTGGGCTACTGCAGAAGGTTCGGCACTTCGAAGTTTTTCTGCTGTTGGTTATTTTTTTGCCAAAGAGTTGGCTAGTAAGTTGCAAGTTCCCATTGGTGTTATTTCTGCTGCGATTCCTGGTAGTCGTATAGAACCTTGGATGCCTAAAGAAGCAATGTCAGAACAAGCATTTTTTCAGAAAAACAAAGATGATTCTTTAGGTAAAATTGATGGTGATCCGGGGAAATTTTATACTACAATGATTGAACCTTTAATTCCTTTTGCCATAAAAGGATT
>QFOI01000076.1 GCA_003241175.1 Pseudopedobacter saltans | reverse complement strand
TGGAAGAATTAAATACTATAATTTCTGAAGATCCTTTTTATGCAAACGAAGTTGCCACGTATGAAATTATAGAGTTTCAACCCACAAAAACAACACCATTTTTGAAGGATTTTGTTTTGTAGAAAAACAAAAAGGATGTCGACCGATGGATACAACTTTGTTTGGACTATAATCCGAAAGCGAAAGCCTCGAAGAAAAAGAAGTAAATAAAATTTGCAAGATGAAAAGATTTGAAAACAAGACGATATTAATTACGGGAGGAAGCAGTGGTATTGGTTTAGCAGGCGCAAAACGTTTGCAAGAGGAAGGCGCAAATGTGATTATCACTGGAAAGACGGAAAGTCATTTAGCCGAAGCCAGAAAAATTTTGGGAGAAAGTGCCACTATAATTTCTTTGGATGCGGATGATGAAAATTCCAATGAAAAATTTTACCAAAAAATTGAGAAAATCGGTCTGTTGGATGGACTTTGGCTCAATGCTGCCTATGCAACTGGTGGCAATATCGAGGATTTGGATAAAGAGGCGATTTTAAAAATGTTTTCGGTAAATGTAGTCACACCGATGTTGCAAATGGGCAGACTTTCCCCTTTGTTGAAAGATGGAAGCGCAGTTTTAGTCACTTCTTCCACCGCGGTGTATGAAGGTTTGGCGGGCGTTTCTTTGTACAGCGCAACCAAAGCAGCGGTATTGTCGGCTGCACGCAGTTGGGCTTCGGAATTAGCGCCTCGAAAAATTCGGGTCAATTCATTAGTTCCGGGTCCTATAAAAAGTAATTTACGTTCGGGTTTAGATCCAAAAATGAAGGAAGAATTAGAAAATCATTTAGCAGAAACCCTTTTGCTCAAACGCATTGGAGAGCCAGAAGAAGCTGCCGCAGTTGCTTTATTTTTACTATCGGACGAAGCCAGCTTCGTCACCGGAACCTCGTATTTGGTTGATGGTGGTTATTTAAAAATGTAGTTTAAATTAATGATGAAAAAAGTGAAAATTTTAGCCATTATCGGAAGCGCTTCCAAAAAATCTTCCAACTTAAAATTAATAGAAGCTATTCAAAATTATTCGGATAATGTATCAATGTCAGTCTATGATGAATTGTCATTGCTGCCTCATTTTGATACCGCTTTTACTATAGAAAATACGCCTGAAATAGTACTTGAAATGCGGCAGAAAATTGAAGAAAGTGACGGTATAATTTTTTCTAGTCCAGAATATATTTTTAGTATTCCCAGTGGTTTGAAAAATCTGTTCGAATGGTGCGTATCGACCATAGTTTTTACGAATAAACCAGTTGCTATAATAACTGCGTCTTCAAGTGGCGAAAAAGCACACGAAGAATTACAATTAATCTTGAAAACGCTAGGTGCAAATTTGGAAGAAAATACTAACTTACTAATCAAGGGTATCAAGGGTAAGTTTGATGAGAATGGAAAGTTGAATTCAGAAACTATAGTTTTATTAGAGAACTTGATGGAAGGTTTTGTGAAAAGAGTATTAAATTCTTAATTTATTAGGCAAAACGCTCATAATTTCTTGATTAATATCAAACAGCTTTTAGAACCCACATCTGTAACTTAGCATCCATTAAGTCAATAACAGAAGTTTTGCATATGAAAAATATTTTTTATACAGAAGAGCATGAACTGTTTCGTTCTTCGCTTCAAGATTTTTTTGCCAAAGAAGTTATGCCAAATGTAGATGAATGGGAGAAAAACCAAAGAATAGATCATTCTATTTTCAAGAAAATGGGAGAAATGGGTTTCTTGGGTTTGGAAGTAGAAGAAAAACATGGCGGAATGGGACTAGACTGTATGTATAGTGCGATTCTCAATGAAGAAATGGGCAAAACGGGCTATATGGGATTTGCTACAACCATTTCCGCACATTCCTATTTGGCCTTAAATTATTTAGTGCATGCGGGCTCTGATTTCGTGAAGGAAAAATATCTTTTACCTAGTTGTAAAGGCGAAATAGTTGGTTCTTTAGGTATGACGGAACCATTTGCGGGTTCTGATTTGAAAGGGATAAAAACGACTGCCGTTTCGGATGGCGATTTCTATATAGTTAATGGCTCCAAAACATTTATTTCAAATGCTTTTTATGGTGACTATTGCGTGACCGCAGTCAGAACAGAGAAAGGTATTTCAATGATTGTAATTGACCTCGATGCGGAAGGCGTAATGAGAAGTAAACTTAATAAATTAGGACTTCATTCTTCCGATACTGCTGAATTGGCATTTGACAATGTACGTGTACCAAAGGAAAATCTGTTAGGCGAAGAAAATAAGGGTTTCTACTATATGATGCAAAGTTTGCAAGTAGAGCGTTTGACGTTGGCACAGGCAAATATTGGCATTATGCAATATGTTTTAGATGTTACATTACAATATATTTCGGAACGGAGTGCATTTGGACAAACTATAAATAATTTTCAAGTGTTACGCCATACAATTGCAGAGTTAGCAAGTGATTTGGAAGCGTGGAAAGTTTTCACAGAACATACAAGTTATCGTTTATCACAAGGCGAGCAAGTCGTAAAAGAATGTTCCATGCTTAAACTTAAAACCAGTGATTTGGCAAATGAAATTGTGTATAAATGTTTGCAAATGTTTGGAGGATATGGATTTGTAGAAGATTTTCCGATTGCACGCGTTTACAGAGATGTAAGAGTATTGCCAATCTATGCAGGCACTTCTGAAATAATGAAAGAAATTATTGCTAAAATGGTTATTGAACAAAAAACATATAAGTCGAGTTATTAACATTCCATGTAAATTACAAACCCCAATCATTGGGCAATCTATGAATTACTTTTGGCAAGACATACCACCAGAAAGGCGATTGTATCGAGTTGATGAAAAAATTATAGCAGGATTTATTCCTCATTCTTACATTGTTGGAATGGATGTAAATAATTTCCAAAAAACAGAATTTGTAAATGGCGAAAAAATTATCAAAAAGCCTGAACAGCATATTTCAACAACAACCAAAATACCTTATAGTACAAAAGGCTTTTATGCGTATTTGGGAGCAAGAAGTAAAGAATTTGTAAAATCACTCACCAGTTCTGGAGCTACTGAAAATTTGTTAGATTTAGAAATTGGTTGGCAAGAAGAAAATAAAGATTTCCTTAGAAATTTTAGTTTGAAAGATAATTTTGACTATTCAAGTATTTCACAAGAACTATCAAGAATTTATTTTCCAAATCTCCTTAATTTTTCTTTTGGGTTTGATGAATTATTCGTCAATCAGGACATGCTTTATGGCATTTTAGGAGATATGACCCAAGTTTTAGAAAATATGCCAAAACTTGAAAAGTTATGGCTTTGCGGTATTTTTGAGCTAGATAGTCCGACAAAATTAGAGCATCTAGTTGAATTGAATATCGATACATTTTGGGTAAACTCTTGGCTTGATGTCGTCGAAAAAAATGATTTATCTGAAACTACTTTTACGAATATATTTTTGTCAAATTTACCGAATTTGGAAAAGTTTATTTTGGCTTTGAAAACCGAAACAAATGAAAGTAAGGTATATTCCATTCCCGAAAATATATATGCTCTTTTTCCGAAATTGAAGTTCCTTCGTATCGAGGGCTTTTTTGAAAAAGGAACCAAAGAAAAATTACAAAAAGAATTAGGCGGGAGAATTGAATATTTGTTTCTTGAAGAAATAGTGGAAGTTTAATTAAAAAATAAGATTATGCCTTGGAATCCAGAAAAATACAATCAGTTTAAAAATATTCGTTTTCAACCTTTTTTTGATTTGTCGGAATTAATTCAAGATGAAAACTTGAAAACAGCCGTCGATCTGGGTTGTGGAACGGGCGAACAAACAAAAATCCTTTCCGAAAAGTTTGAAAATACACAATTTATCGGACTGGATGCTTCACCCGAAATGTTAGCAAAATCAAAGAATCTGGAAAGTAATAATCTTCATTTTCAACAAAAAACAACAGAAGATTTTATCAAGGAAAGAAATAAATATGATTTGATTTTCAGTAATGCGGCCTTGCAGTGGTCAAATCATCATGCAAAACTATTTTCTCAATTATTGAATTTGGTAAATACAAATGGACAATTTGCCGTACAAATGCCCATGCAAGGCGATAATATTTTGAATCAACTATTGTTGCAATTAGCGGATGAAGAGCCTTTTCAAACTTACTTAAAAGGTTGGCGCAGAGATTATACATTATTAACTATTGACGAATACACAACGATACTTTTTGAAGCTGGATTACAAAACATCAATGTGATGCAAAAAGTCTATCCAATTATAGCCAATGATGTAGAAACCTTGTTTGATTTTATTTCAGGATCGGCTTTAATTCCTTATTTGGAAAGACTTACTGAAGACCAACAGATGGAATTTACCAATACATTCAAACAAAAAATATCGGAAGCATTTCCAAAATTTCCAGCGATATATGCGTTTAAAAGAATTTTAATGTATGGACAAAAGGAAAACTGACATCCAAAATAAGTTAATCCTACGAAACTAATGTTTCGTAGGATTAACAACCATACTTATCCTAACTACATCTTTGGAATTTCCGAATCTTGCATCGTACCTGCTTTATAATATATTTCTGCAATCTTCTTTTGGTAACTAGATAAAAGGTCTTCTTTTTTAACCTTCATATCGATCAGCTTCGTCTCTCGATTATTAATCAAAAATAGAGTACTTTCTCCTAATTCATATTTTTGCAACTCAGCAGTCAATAATAATTGCTGATTCTGAAGATTTTGATCTTGTTGTAATAATTGCCTTTTATACCCAACAAGCATATTGTATGATGTTGTTATAGTGTTATTGATGTTTCTATTCATTTGAAAAAGATCATAATCCACTTCTTTTCGCTTGATTCGAGCCTCTTCCAACTTTCCCCTTTCTGCACGCAAAAATAATGGAAAAACAACATTAACGCCTACCTTATAGTTCTCCCAACGAAAATCATACTGTCCTGGATTATAGTCTCCAAAAGTATTACGTCTGGTCAATAAACTTCCCGATATATCCACTTTTGGTTTCAACATTTCTTTTCTAAATGCTTGTTCTAAATCATACTGTTCTCCTTTGGCATTGAGTTTTAATATTTCGGGATGGGAATTCAAGGCATATTCCATAAGGCTTCCAAGCTTGACTCTCTCAAGTTCGTTGTACGTGGAGTCAGGACTTTGTGGAACGGCATAACTTGGTAATTCAACTGGACTATTATCTTCACCCCACAAGTAATTAGAAAGAACTATAGACGCATTCTGTAACTCCACTTCTAACTTTGTCAATTGAATTTTTCTATCCTGAACCATAATGAAGGCTTCGACGGAATCAATGGCCGGCTTATCTCCCAATACTGCCTGTTTTACAATGGCATTGTATCGGACATCCGCCAATTGAACACCTTCTTTAATAAGCACATATTGCTGGTAAGTATAATACCAATTCCAATAATCCTTAACCGCATCAAACCACACTGTCAATATCTGTTTAACTTGATCAGCATCGGCATAACGAGCCATCGTCTTCGCTTGCTTCAACGTATTTCTTCGTTCATCTATAATCAAACCTTGACCGATAGGAATATTCAATCCTAAACCACCCAAACCATCTCGACCAGTATAGTATTGAGGATTGGTATATTCCCCATAATTTTTGTCATAACTCAACTTCAAATCAGCCCCAGCCAACCACAAAGGAACTTTTAATTCGTTTTGCCAATTACTGTAATAGTCATTGTTACCAAATTGTTTCCGAGCAAAACTAGATTCCAACTTTGGATCAAACTTACCTAGTGCCTGTTTGATTCTTGTCTGGGCCGCATCTTTTAGTAGATACGCTTGTTTTACAATTGGATGGTTTGTCAATACTGCCTCCTGTAAATCTTTTATCGAAAATATTTTGGCTGTATCTACTTGAGCGTTTGCATAAAAGCTAACTGTCAAAAAGAAAGAAAGCATTAGTAAATATGACCGTATATAAAATTGCACTTTTCAATTAATTTAATAACTATAAACTTATTTCTTTTTAGGTTCTTTTGCCTTGGAAGGATCCTTTTCCAGACTAGGAGGAAAACCGTTGAGTTGTCGCCATATCTCGTACCACAATGGAACGGACCTCAGAATAACTCTACCATATACACCGGAGCCTTGCCTTAGTTGTAATGGCCATGCCTCATCTTTGGACGGCACTGGCAATTTTTGAGTAACGAGTACGCGGTATTTGCCATTCTCACTACTGACTCGGTCAATAACTGCAACCGTTCCGGCAAAAGTACCTACAGCGACAGAAGGCCATCCCGAAAATTGCACGGAAGGCCAACCTTCAAACTCCAAACGAACATCACTGCTATCAGTAATCAACGGTACATCCATGGCATCAACATAAATATCGACTGCAACTAGAGGTTCTTTCGGTTGCAAAGTAGCAACAGACTCCCCTTCTTTAATATTTTCGCCAACACCAGCTTTAAGGGTTTTCACTACATATCCGTCCTGTGGTGCTCGCACGACATACAAACCTCTTCGAACACTTACATTTGATATTTCATTTTTTAACTTGGCAATATCTCCTTGAGCGCTAACTTTACTCGAAAATGCCGAACTAAGATCAGATTGTGCTTTGGCTAAGGATTCTTGATACTTAGCACTGATATTATCTAGTTCGATTTGAGCATTCAACAACCCCTGTGTGGAGTTATTCAATTTGTTTTGCTGACTAATTACTTTAGCGTAATCTTCTTGCAGTTTAAGGCGACGGGTTTCAATATCCGTCAAGGAAAATAGTCCATTTTTATAACCCTCTTCATATCTTACCAATCTAGCCTTACTGGTTTCGTAAAATTTTTCGACTGCAATAAGATCTGCACTATCAATATGTACATAGTTTTCGGCCTGCTTGACCTTGTTCCTAGCAGCTGACAATTGAAACACAAGTCCATTTTCCAATGCATGTATTTGTTCATTTGTAGCGCTAATTTTTTGGCTCGCTGCGGTTTCGCTTCCTTTTTTGGCATCCAATTGTTCATCTAAACGCTGAGGCAATTCTGGATCAAAATAGGATTGCGCCGTTTCAGAAATAACCAATATTGTATCACCTTTTTTTACTTCTTGCCCTTCTCTGACAGCCCAAAGTTCAATACGGCCACCGATTTGATTTTGGACAGTTTGTGGCCTATCTTCAGGTCTTAATGCCGTTATTTTACCATAACCAGGTATTGTTTGCCTCCATGGGAGGAAAAGTATAACAATGAAACATACAGCCAAAAACATCATTAGACGTCCTAGTCTCTTGGATGCTTTTACAGATAGTAGTTCATTATTGGAGTATTGGAGAATAGAAGTCCAATGGGACGTTTCTATTATATTTTTATGTGTCTTTGCCATTTTTAATGATTCTCTTCTTCTAGTTCAAGTTCAGTTACCACAGCTAGTTTCTCACTACCAGTAACCATGTCAAAAATTGTATTCATTCCAGTCATTAACTTTTCGATTGCATAGCTAATTTGAACTATAATGACTTCTGCAGCAACGAATTGCCCCAATGTCATCTCTCTATTCACAACGAAATAAGAACCAAGTAACAACAAGGCTCCCATCAAAACTGTACGTAGTATCACTGCACTGCCAAAGAACTTTTTCAAGACAGAGAAATGACTGTTTCTTGCATGTAGGTATTTAGAAGTTATTTTATCAGCATTGTGTATGATCGAGTCTTTTTGTTCTTTTCCCCGGTATTGGTCAAGATTAGATGCAACCTCTTCCAAATATCCCACCAACTCATATTTATATTCGGATTCTTCAATACTCGTAGTCAAACCTCTCTTGTAATAAAGAGCGAGAACTAACACTATAGCCATAATTGTCACAATACCAAACCCAATGAAAACAGGGTGATAAAATGCCAATAGTACAGCGCTAAACAATATA
The DNA here is from genome assembly GCA_003241175.1 of Pseudopedobacter saltans. Taxonomy (GTDB): domain Bacteria; phylum Bacteroidota; class Bacteroidia; order Chitinophagales; family Chitinophagaceae; genus Rhizosphaericola. Next base: position 3,473 of record QFOI01000076.1, on the reverse strand, counting down.
GTAACACTTGCGGCAACTATATCCACCAACAACTTAACTAACCCTTTTTGTATCGTCAAAATATCAAAAAAGCGATTGACCAATTCAGGTGGATGTTCTCCTTCTAGTTCTGTTTTTTTGATACGAGGAAGTCTAAATGCAAACTCAATAGATGTTCTTGTAAATATTCTTTGTTCAATTGATTCTACTAGTTTTAACTGACCAATCAAAAGAATACCTCCTACCACAACACCAAGCAAAACAGCTCCTATCAAGATGTAGGTAGAGCTAAAAATAGCACCGTTAGACAACAAGTTATAGACTGCAGTACCACCCAATGGCAATGTCATGCCAACAAAACCTATTAAAATTGCATAAAAAAACACGTAGTTAATCGTAACCCTTTCAAAATTCAATATCGCAATCAACTTCTGCCAAGGAGAAAGAAGACTGTTATGATGCTTTTTACCCATTATTTTTGTATTATAAACAATTGTACACGTAGATTCATATTGTGAACTATACGGATATAGCACAATACATTCAGTATCGGCACTTTATACCAATACATTATAAAAAGTGAAGAAAAAGACTATTACAAGTCTGGAGGAGGTGTAATTACTCTTCTGAAATTACTTGAAAAAATGGGATATAAATGAACCTTGTAAGAATTAGACAATTCGAACGAATAAGGGTTGACAAAAGTTATAAAGGAATGCACAAATAATTCCTCACCCAAAAGTTTTGCTTTTAGATTATCATCTTTCCCATCGCAATCTTTCTTATCGTCACAATCTCCATCTTTTTCTATGGACACAGAGGACTTATCTATGTACTTTGCCTGTACTATAGCATATATTTTCGAAGAAAAGATTAGGATTAAGCTCACCGCTAAGATGATCCGAATATATTTTAATGAGACTTTTGCCATTAGTTATTTTGCAAATATAGTTTCTGAAATGTAAAAAATATAATTCTGAATGTTATAATTATCCCAACAAGTACAATTCACAACTAGATCTCATTCAACTTACTGCGCAAAAATCACAAAAATTCAATAAACATATTTCAAATATATTTTGCACAATATAATTTTGTAAAATACATTTGCAAAACAAAATTTAAAATCTAAAAAATGAAAACATTATACACTATTGGCGCAACAGCCAAAGGCGGAAGAAACGGACATGTAAAAAGTGAAAACGGCGTTTTGGATTTAGAAGTTAGAATGCCAAAAGGCTTAGGTGGTGCCAATGACGATTACGCCAATCCTGAAATGCTATTTGCTGCAGGTTATTCTGCTTGTTTTGACAGCGCTTTGAACCTAGTGATTAAACAATCCAAAATTCAAACTGGCGAAACAACAGTTACAGCGCACGTTAGCATTGGTCAATTAGAAAATGGCGGATTCGGTTTGGCTGCCGAATTACATGCGAATATTCCAGGTGTAAGTTTGGAAGAAGCGCAATCATTAATTGAAAAAGCGCATCAAGTTTGCCCTTATTCTAACGCAACTCGAGGCAATATTGAAGTGAAATTAACCGTTTCTAACGACTAATCTCAAACTATGAAATACATCGCCATCATATTAACAGCTATCGTTGCCATCGAACATATTTATATTCTTTGGATGGAAATGTTCGCTTGGGAAACCGCTGGTAGAAAGGCTTTTGGAAAAGCATTGCCCAAAGAAATGTTCAAACCGACTAAAGGAATGGCTGCTAATCAAGGTCTGTACAACGGTTTTTTAGTTGCCGGATTGGTGTGGTCTTTTCTCATTGAAAATCCAGAATGGAGCTTCAATGTTCGGATGTTTTTCCTTGGATGTGTGGCGGTAGCAGGTATTTTTGGCGCACTTACTGCTTCCAAAAAAATCTTTGTAATTCAAGGTGTACCAGCAATATTGGCGATGATATTCGTGTATTTGGCTAAATAGTTTAATTTAAAATTCATAATAAAAAATGGCATTAATCGAAGATTTAAACTGGAGACACGCTGTAAAAGCGTACAATCCAACGGAAAAAGTTAGTAAAGAAAATATAAATAAAATTGTTGAAGCCGCTCGTTTGGCGCCGACTTCCTCAGGTTTACAACCTTTCAAAGTTTTGGTTATTGAAAATCAAGATATCAAAAATAAATTATCCGAAGGGGCTTTGAATCCTGAATGTATGCGTGAAGCATCGCATGTAATCATATTTGCAGCTTGGGATCGTTACACAGAAGAGAGAATCGATAAAGTATATGATCGCACAGAAAGCGAAAGAGGTTTACCCAAGGGCAGATTTTCTGCGTATACGGATAAATTGAAATCCATTTATCTACCAGAAGAGGCAGCGAAAAATTTTGCCCATACAGCACGACAATCTTATATCGCTCTAGGTTTAGCTTTGGCTCAAGCGGCAGAATTGAAAGTAGACTCTACACCTGTGGAAGGTTTTGATAATGCGCACATTGACAAAGTTTTGGAATTGGAAAAACATGGTTTGAAAAGCGTTTCATTGATGTATGTTGGTGTGGCAGACCCAAGTCGTGATTGGGTTGGACAAATGAAAAAAGTACGTGTTCCTAAAGAGGAATTTGTAATTGAATATAAATAATACGACCGTTAATATAGTTCGTCATTCCGACGAAGGAGGAATCTAATGTTTTGATAAATAGATTTCTCCCTTTGGTCGAAATGACGGCTTATTTTTGAGATATTGATTTTATAAAAAGATGGAAGATTATTTGAAATTAGACAAACAATTGTGCTTCTCGGTGTATGTATTGCATCGGGAAATTATGCAGCAATACCGTCCAATTTTAGAAAATTTGAATTTGACTTATCCGCAATATATTACCATGATGACGTTATGGGAAAAGGATGAGCAAACCGTTAATCAACTAGGTGAAAAACTAAAATTGGACAACGGTACATTAACGCCTTTGCTCAAAAGATTAGAAAGTAAAAAACTCATCACTCGCACACGTAGCAAAGCGGATGAGCGTGTTGTTCAGATATTTTTAACCAAGGATGGAAAAACATTGAAAGAGAAAGCAGCTTGCGTTCCATTAAAGATTTTCGAGGCATTGCATTTAGACAAATCTGATTTTGACCAATTGAAAAACTTGTCAGACAAAATAATTCAACACATGGACAATTTCAAATAATTAAAAACAACAACTATAAAGATACATTTTGTCTAAAATCTAGCTTTATTATTACTTTGATCCCATTTAACTAAATGTTTTAGTCCAACTTATATATAAAAAAATTACCTTTGCAATATGCGTAAATGCGTTGGACTCATATTATTAATGGTGTACCTTTTTGGAACAACTGAATTACATCAGCTGATGAAGTTGCCAAGATTGATAGATCATTATGAGGATTTTCTACAAAAATCACCTGAGTCTAATTTTTATGCATTTTTCCGAATTCACTATTTGATATCTCAAGATCCTGAAACGGATTCGGATTATGATCAAGATATGCAATTACCGTTTAAGTCTTC
>QFOI01000594.1 GCA_003241175.1 Pseudopedobacter saltans | reverse complement strand
TAAATCTTAAATTATGCCAAAGAAAATACTTTTATTAGCAGGAGATTTCGTGGAAGATTATGAAGTAATGGTACCATTCCAAGCTTTGCAATCGGTCGGTTTGGAAGTACACGCAGTTGCTCCGGACAAAAAAAGTGGCGATAAAGTAGCCACAGCCATACATGACTTTACTGAATATCAAACATATATTGAATTAAGAGGACACAACTTTGTATTGAACTTTGATTTTGACAAAGTTGCTCCTGAGGACTATGATGGCCTTTATATTACCGGAGGACGTGCTCCAGAATATATTCGCCTCTATCATCGTGTACTGGAAATTACAAAACATTTTTTCGAGGCAAATAAACCTGTTGCAGCGATATGTCACGGCATTCAGATCCTGACAGCTGCAGGTGTGGTGAAAGGAAAAACCCTAACAGCCTATGACGCAGTAGGACCAGAAGTTACTTTAGCAGGAGGAAATTATAAAAAAATCCCTGCAACCGACGCGATAACTGATGGGTTGTTAACAACCTCTCCCGCATGGCCAGGTCATCCAGCGATATTGAAAGAGTTCTACAAATTATTGGGCATTAGTATACAATAACATAATCATAGTTCTCGACAAAGATTAAAGCATGGTTTTTAACCATGCTTTTTTATTCTCAAAATTATTTTGGGCAAAATTTTAGTTTATATTATAAACTAGTTTAACTTTGACAAAAAAAGTAATGAGACTACTGTTCACCCTAATCCTTTTATTGATCATTTACAATTCAAATGCACAGATTACGATCTCAGGGAAGTTAACCAACAATAAAAATAAACCAATAACTGGAGCGAGTATCACCTTGGAAGATACTTACGATGGAGCAGTCTCCAATAGCAATGGTTACTATTCATTTACAACGACCGAAAAAGGAAAACTACGGCTAATATTTTCAGGCAAAGGATTAGATTCCATATTTTATCCTATTGAAATATCTAATTCGAATATTGTACTAGATACAATCATGAAACCAAACAAAGAGTCCAACGACGCTGTTATTATAATCTCGAGAAGTTTTACGGCTGGTTCGGGTAAAAATGTGGTTATGAGTTCGCAGGACATTTACACTACGGGAGGCGCGAATGGAGACATCAGTCAAGCATTAAGAAATCTGCCAGGAACACAACAACTAGGCGAAAGAGAAGGTCTTGCAGTTCGTGGCGGTGATGTTTATGAAACCAAACAATTCATAGATGGCTCCATGATTGCACATCCTTACTATACAGCCGCAAGCAACATTCCAAGTCGTACCAGATATCCGCCTAATCTCTTCAAAGATGTTGCCTTTAGCACAGGAGGGTATTCGGCTCTTTATGGGCAAGCATTGTCGTCGGCTCTTGTATTGGAAACTATTGACATTCCGGAGAAATCGGAAGCAAATGCTTCTTTAACGCCATTGTTTTGGGGTGGTGGCCTGCAAAAAGTCAATAAGGAAAAAACATTTTCATGGGGTATGGACTATAGTTATACCAACGTGGCCTTGTACTTTAAACTTATCAAACAAACACCCGATTTTTTCAAAATGCCTCAATACCATTCCGTTGATGGAAACTTCCGTATAAAAACTAAAAACGGCGGGATTATAAAGTATTATGGGACTTTTGACTATAATCAGATGGGGTTGAGAAGACAAAGTATTGATAGCCTTGCATTAAAAAATGCGCTTGACTTAAAAGGAACTAATATCTACCAGAACATTAGTTGGAAACAACCTTTGTCCAACAACTGGAAACTCAACACCGTATTGAGCTTCAGTAATAACCACAATAATATTTGG
>QFOI01000593.1 GCA_003241175.1 Pseudopedobacter saltans | reverse complement strand
ATTGGCATATTTGAAAATGCTGGTTTTGAAGTAAAAAAATACCCTTATTTCAGTAAAGAAAAATTTGACGTTGACTTCGATGCGATGTATGATTTCATTGCAACACTGCCATCTCAAAGCATTATTCTTTTGCACCCTTGCTGCCACAATCCAACAGGAGCGGATCTTTCTCCAGAACAATGGGATCGTTTGACGGCTCTTTTGAAAGAGAAGGGACATATTCCTTTTCTTGACATCGCCTATCAAGGTATGGGAAAAGGTTTCGACGAAGACGCCTATGCCATCAGAAAAATGGAGGCAGAGGGTTTAAGTTTCATCGTTAGTCAATCTTTTTCCAAAATATTCTCTTTATACGGCGAACGTGTGGGAACGCTTTCCGTTGTATGTGCCAATAAGGAAGAAGCAAAAACCGTTCACAGTCAGTTGAATGGTACTATTCGCAAAGTGTATTCCAACCCTCCTACTTTCGGTGCAACATTAATTGACATTGTTTTGAAAGACGAGGAACTAACCAAACTATGGTTGTCTGAATTGGAAGAAATGCGTGCAAGAATACAGGATATGCGCTCTTCTTTAGCCAATGAAATGAAATCCTTAGGTATCGAAGAAAAAGAATACAGCTACATCACTAAACAAAGTGGTATGTTTTCTTTTACTAATTTTTCTAAAGAAACAATTATCCAACTTAGGGAAAACAAAGGAATCTATATGGTCGAAAATGGCCGTATCTGTATTGCCGGACTTACTAAAAAGAATATTCCTACTGTCGCTGCAGCATTGAAAGAAGCTATATTGATCGAATCCTCTGCTTTAGTTTAATCGCAAGATTCTGTTGTGAAAATTACCATCAACATTGACTCTCGTCAAAATGGATGGTAATTTTTTAATTTTTGGAAAGATTCTTTTGTTTTTTGGAGTCGGAACTTGTTGAATATGAGATGAGCCCGCCCTGTTTTGGTAAGGCTATTGATACCTTGCAGACATTGGATCATCCACTTTCTATTCTGCTTATTTCGGTGATGCCATTTCTTTTTGCTGATATTTTTTTCCGGGAAAATATACCAGCAGGATTTTCGGATACAATAATAACTGTGCGGAATCAAGGTAATCGAAGAGGCCCAATCTTCTACGGTTTGTAGTCCATCACCAGTGGCAGGATCCAATATAAAATAAACGACTTTGCCGTTATCATCCACGGGAAGTATTGGTGCCACATGGTAATTCCAATTGTTTTTTAATTGTCCAATATGACCTTTTTTGAGATAGGTCCCACCAAAAACCCAACCTTTAAAATTGGGAATATCCCATTCGTCCAACAGTACGCAAACAGCATCCGCACGTCCTTCACATCCATTATGTGAGTTTTTCCAATTAAACAAAGGACTTTTTTCAAAAAAAACAAAAAGTTCATCTGCTTGTTCTTTGGAAATGGTCTTATGTGTTGTGTCTTTGTCTGAGAGTATATAGTCAAAAAGCGTGGGAACGATAGTAATCATTACTCTAAATTTACGATTTTTTTTCATACTGGAGGCAGCTTTTCCTAAAGTCCGCATCTTTCGATAATTTTGCGCCTCAATAAAAGCAAGCAATGTTAGTAGGTTTAAATAATGTGACTTTCGAATTTGGTTCTCGTGTGATCGTAGCAGAAGCCACTTGGCATATACAACCCGGCGACCGTATTGGTCTTATTGGTTACAACGGACAGGGGAAATCCACTCTTTTCAAAATATTGACGGGAGTGTACACTCCATCCAAAGGAACTGTGGAGCGCGGCAAAAATGTCAGTATTGGTTATTTGCATCAGGATCTATTGAGTTTTAG